>JAPLVT010000013.1 GCA_026396975.1 Candidatus Iainarchaeum sp. | reverse complement strand
GGAACTTTCCTGGTCAGCGTTATCATTCAATCATCGGGCATTTTTTGCCAGCCTGGCGGGGTGTTCTGGGACCCAGAGCTAACGCAGGGCGGAGGGCGGACTATCAACGTGCCGGGAGAAAGCAGGGCTGACTTTGTTTTTGTTCCCAGCGAGGAAACAAAGCCGGAGCTGAGTTATTCCCTTTCCCCAAGCGCCCCGACAACAGCCGGCGAGGTTAGAATTACCGCAAACGCAAGCGATTCAAGCGGCATAAGCAAAATAAAAATCGAGGGGACGCTGGTCAAAGTAATCAGGGCTGTGCACCACTGCAGGACAGAAACTTACGAGGGGCACGAGATTGAACTTTGCGACGAGGATTTTGTTGGCGAGCCGGAGCCCATCAGCGTTGAGTGCGCTGCCGCCAGCTGCTCTTACACTATTCCAAGAAGCAGCACTGATTATTACAGGTACGAATTGTCTTATAGGGCGACTGCGTTTGACGGAAAATGCAATTTTGTGGCAGAAGACAAAAATTTGCTGGTGATGAAACCCCTGCCTGTTCTGCAAGCAAACGTGAGAAATGCAGCGGCTTACAGGGACAGGGAGATTTTCCTTGTCTCAGACCAGGACTGGAGAACAGCATTTTCCCTGATTCCGATTGCTTTCGGCACAAAATGCACCGAAAGGCCGGATTTTTTCCCGCCAGCAATCGGCGGGGGCTGCTTTGACCCGAGGTACGCGGAAAAAACAAAGGTCCCGCTGATTATTTTCCACCACGAGGGCCCAGATTATAACAAAAACTTTGACCTGGATTCTGCAATAATTTTTGCAAACCAGTACAAGCCCCGCAATTTGACAATGTTCGTTGGAAACGAAACAATAAACGAAGGGCTCGACGACTTCCTGTATTACTGGCTGATTACGCCCCACAAGGTTCTGCCGAAAAGAAGCGGCGGCATGAGGGAAAACATGGGGTGGTTCTCCGACAATCCCCTTGCGCCAATCAGGCTGTTTGACGCCAGCGACATCTCAAGCGTGTATGCCAATTTTTTTTCCGAAATCCGAAGCGTTTTAGTCTGCGAGGACAGCTATGCGGCAGGCATCCTTTGCGCTTCTTTTGCTTCTCAAGCCGGCCTGCCGCTTTTCTTTGACGGGCACTTTGACGTTTCGGACATAGACGGGAAAATAGTGCACGTTGCAGGAAACGTCAGCGCCGGCACAATGAACACCATAAGGGCGCACGCGCTGCAGCTCGGGGAATTTTTTTCCTCCAGCAGGAGCGAGGAATTCAAGAGCCCGTACTCGCTTCAGGACCTTTCATACGGGCAGCCTGCGGTTTTAACCAGCCCGTATGACAAGGAAAAGCCGACAAACTTTTTGCACGAATACGATACCGCAACCTGGGGAAAAGTAACAACATTTTGGAAAATGTCAATGGCAGCGCCGCTTTACACTGCGGCAAAAGGCGGCCTGATAAAGCTGCTCGAATCGAACATACAGCTGCGCTCTGACAAGGACTGCAATGACAGCGCCGGCCACAGGGCAGTAAGGGAGGCAACAGACATCGTGAAAGGGGAAACGCGCTACAATTACGATTTCATAATAATCGCCTCTCCGCCGTACATCCCGGACTCTTATTATACAAGCTGTGCGCACGGGTGGGCCCAAATAAGGCAGCAGGTTGACAGGCAGTACAAAGCGACCGCGAGAATTTACGGCATAACTGTAACTGACGCCAGCGCTTACATCATGCGCTCGGTGTTCTACGACGACATTGTCGGCGAGCCGGAAAAAATAAAAGGGCTTATTATCGCCCACTCCATCGGGCCAGACGAGCACGATGCTTCCGCAGTAATTGACTATTTGAAGAGTTCCCCGAACTACGATATTAATTGTTTTATCGGCAGCGGAAAAACCGGCTGCGCCCGAGGAACAGCCCCAGACGCAAACCGTTATTTGTACAAAAACTTTATTTTTTACACTGACCATGGCTCTTTTGACGGCTGGAGCGATACCTTGGCCACAACTGATATTCCCGGAATTTGGAATGACAGTTTCTTGGACCTGCCCATGGTTTTTGCCGACGCTTGCCTGACAAACAATTATTGGCAGGGCGGCGCTTATACTTTTGGACCCAATTGGATTAGGAAAGGCGCAATAGCATACTACGGCGCTGTTGGCGTTGCAAACTATTCCAACTGCACTTCGGGATACTCCACCACCGGGCTGGGAAAAAGATTCATGGACCATATCACTGAAAGCCCACGCGGCATTTGGCGCGCACATTCATTGGGGGAAGCGAACGCCGACGTCGACCACTGCACTGAAGAGTGCTGCAGGGCTGGAGTCTGCTGGCTCGACAACTGCACTTACCCCGAAGAATACATCCTACTGGGCGACCCGGCGCTGGTCCCAAAATTCAAGCCGCGCGATTGAAAAGGTGAAAAAATGAAAGGCAAAACCAAGCTGGCTGCGACAATAATTATTTTTTCGATGCTTTTCCTAGCCTGCTCCGCGCAGACAATCAGCGTGAAAACAAGCAGGCCGGATTACACCATTGGGGACGAAATTGCGATAATTAACACCGTGAAAAATACTGCAAGCGAAAAAAAGGGCTTGGTCATTGAAACAGCTTTCGGCAGCGAAGCGCCGGGTTATGCGCCGAAAATTGTCCAAAGCGGGGCGCCGTTTGAAGCCCTTGAGGAAAAAGAAATAATCTTCAATTTGTCGGTTACGGAGACAATGCCCGCGGGAAAATATTTTGTGGAATCAATCCTGCGCGAAAAAGGCAAAGACAATGTTTTGGAGCAAGCAACGGCTTCTTTCGAGGTAAAAGGCACGCTCAAAACAATCGGCCTGGAGCTGCTCAGCTGCAAAACGCAGGACTGCACAGGGCGCTCCACGCTTTTCTACAAAGGCAACAAGGTTTTCCTGGACTACCGGTCAAGCGTTGGGGAGGAAGAAGGGCTGACAGTGAAAAGCACGCTCGTTTCCCCAGAAGGCGCTGAAAAAGAAATAGCACTGCCATACAATTTCACAATCGAAAGCAGCGGCGCGTTTTTCCTAAAGGCAACAGCCTCAAAGGAAGGCTACAAAACAGAAAGCAAAGAAATAGAGTTTGGTGGATTGGACGAAGAAATAAAACTAATTGAGAACAGGCCAGCGCAGCCAGGCGGCAGCAAGCCAGCAGGTACAACCGCAGAGGGCGGAAACACAACGATGCTCATCGTTGCCGCAATCGCGGTACTCGCGGTTGGGGTAGGGATCGCATATTTTAAGTTCTTTGGCAAGAAACAGAAACATCGGCACTAGCCAACGCACGCCAATCTGAACCAAGCCTTTGGCGGAATTGGCGCCCGCAAGCTTCCCTACGCGAAAGCCCGGCTGAAGCCGAGGAAGCAGGCGACCATTATTTTGAGCGTGTGCTTCTGAAGCTTGGTTCCGGCGAGGAAAAAGCCAGGCGACTAGCCTTTTAAACTGAGCGACACAGCCCTGATTAGAAAAGCTTTCGGCCTATGGCAGCAGTATTATGGTCAATCCCATTACCGCGCTTCCGAGCAGGAAAGCGAAGGTCATAACGTGCGATTTTACGCCCGCACAACTGTACGCCGTCGGAAGCAATTCGTCGATGCAAATGTAAACCATTATTCCTGCCACAAGAGCAAGGCTTGCGCCTATCGTCTGCGCGGACAGAAAGGGCAGCAGAACCAAAGCCCCTATTAGCGCGCCAATCGGCTCCACGATGCCGGCGAGGAACGAAATGAAAAACGCTTTTTTCCTGTTCTTTGTGGCGTAGTAAACAGGGATTGAAACCGACATTCCCTCGGGAATATTGTGGATTGCCAAAGCTATTGCAAGCAGCACACCGAGCTGCAAAGACTGCAGGTTTCCGGCAAAAACAGCGAACCCCTCCGGCAAATTGTGGATTGCAAGGCCAATCGCGACAAAAAGACCGACGCGGAACAGCTTCGGATTAAAATCCGCGTTGCCCGAAACCTTTTCCATTATGTAACGGTGCGGCACAAAATAGTCTATCAAAAAAGCCGCTATGGCTCCCGCAAAAAAAACCGCGAGCCCAGCCACTTGCCCCAAGGACTCAATAGCCGTTGGAAGCAGCTCGACAAAGGAAACAGTTATCATCACGCCCACTGAAAAAGAAAGCGAAAAAGCCAGATAGCACTCTTTAAACCGTTTAATCAGAAAGACTGAAAGCCCGCCGATTGCGGTTGACAAGCCGGCCAGAAGAGATAACAGAAGCCCTGTTGCAACAGCGTCCATTTAATCAGTAGAATGGCGAAAAAAGGATTTAAAGGCTTCACAATGGCACAAAAAAAGAGAATCCCACAATTATTTGAAGCCCCGAGAGGGATTTGAACCCTCGACCCCCTGCTTGCCCGTTTTTTCCCCAGGCTTTTTGGCGTGAGCCAAAAAGGCTGTTACGAGGCAGGTACTCTAAACCACTGAGCTACCGGGGCAAAAACTGTTTTAAGAAATTGTCGGGCAAAACGCTTTTTAATCCCTTTTTCTAATTGGCTCGGATGCAAAGCAGATGCGGCAATTCTGAAGGCGATTTTTGGGAGAATTTGAAAATGCAAAAGAAATGGCCGGAAATTACTTGCCAAGCCTTCTGATTATCCTGCCCTGCCTCTCGTCGTATACTCCAATCGGCCTTCCGCCACTGTAAACAATTTTCTGGCCGGGCCGCAGTGTTATGTTCTCGCCATAAACCCGCACAACCCCACTATTGCTCGGCCTACCGCCCCTTTTCCTCCCGCCACCCACGTTGTGCAGGCTCGCTTTTGTTACTCCGTGGAAAGCCGGTTTTCCCGCTCCGCCCATTTCAGTTTCGCCTCCTTAAAAACCTCAGATGTCCTTGAATTTAATTTTATTGTTCTGCAGTTTCCACAGCAGCAAAGGCAGTTCCGCTGCCTTCACCCTCTTTTGTTCCATGCTGTCCCTTTCGCGCAGGGTGACAGTGCCATCTTTCATTGTATCGTAGTCCACTGTTACAGCAAACGGCACGCCGACCTCATCAACGCGCGCATAGCGCTTCCCGATGCTGCCCACCTCGTCAAAGAAAACATCCAAACCGTAGGAAACAAGCTCTTCTTCAATCTCCTGTGCCTTCTCCAGCATGCCGTCTTTTTTCATAAGCGGGAAAACTCCGACGAGATAGGGCGCGATGCGCGGCGGCAATTCCATGAAAGTGCGCTCTTCGGGCCCCCTCTTTTCTGTTTTCAGCGCGAGAGAAAGCGCTACAAAAAGAGTCCTGTCGATTCCAGCTGACAACTCGAAAACATGCGGAATGAAAGCTTCCTCGCAGCCCTCTTCTTTCACCTTAAGGTCCTGCTTGCTTTCCTTCGCGTGCCCTGCAAGGTCATAATCAGTGCGGTAATTGCACGCAATCAATTCAACCCACCCAAGCTCTGTTTCAACCTCGAAGTCCCAGCTTTCCCTGCTGTAAAAAGCCTTCTCATCATCCGCAAGCTGGCGAAAGCGCATTTTTTCAATTGGAATGCCGAAAGCGTGCCAGCACTGCTGCGCCCGCGCGAGGTAATAAGCGATAAGCTTCGCGGAAATTATTTTTTTCTCAACTGCTTCCTTGCAGTTCATTGCGCGCGGCGACTTGTCTTTCAGGGTTTGCAAATTCAGCTTGTAATTCTCCACTTCGGAGAACCTTGGCACTTCATTTATCTTCTTTGGGTTGAAGAAAACCTCTATCTCCATCTGGCCGAACTCGCGCGCCCTCAAAAGCGTGTTGCGGGGCGCTATTTCGTTCCGAAAGCTGCTGCCGGACTGCGCGATGCCGAGCGGCAATTGCACCCGCATTGTCTTGAACAGGCGCGGGAAGTCCAAAAAAATGCTCTGGCATGTCTCTGGGCGGAGATAGCAGGGCTGCTGGCCAGTGGCGCCGATATCGACCTTCATCATCATGTTGAATTTTCTCACTTCAGTAAAATCCTTTCCCTTGCATTTCGGGCACTGCACATCATGCTGCTTGATAAGCTTTGCAAGTTCCTCGGTGCTCATGCTTTCCGGCACAATGCCATTGGTTTTCTCGGCAATCAGCTGGTCTGCCCTGTGCGTGGCGTTGCATTTCTTGCACTGCACTATAGGATCCGCAAAGGAAGCAAGGTGCCCTGATGCCTTGAAAACCGCTTCCGGCAGTATCTGCGCGCCGAAAATCTCCAGAAAGCCCTCGCGCTCGACAAGCTCCTTTCGCCACAAATCGATTATTTTGCGCCGGATTTTTTCGCCAACCGGGCCGAATTCCCAGAAGCCGCTGGGGCTGCCGGCGTAAATCTCAGCCGCGGAATAAAAAAGCGACCTGCGCAATGCAAGGTTGACCAAGTCTTCTTTTGGCATACAAAAAACACTGTTTGTTATTGCTGTTTATTTATTGGATTGATTAATCTTTATAAAGTATTGCTGGTTTTATTGTTTTATTCCATGCCCGAAATAGAGCAGTTAAGGAAAGCCCTAATCAGGAAAACAAGGGAGCAGGTAAAGGAGCGCTACGGCGAGCGCGAGGTCCATGTAATCAGGGCGGCCAGCGTGCTGCAGGACCTCGACCCCGCGTTCAATCTGCTAGCGGAGCAGGCAATAGAATGGTATGGAGCGCATTTCCCGGAACTGCAAAGGATAGTAAAGGACAACGAGCGGTTTTTGCAGCTGGTCAGCAAGCTCGGCGAAAGGAAGAACTTCACCAAAGAAAAAGCAGGCGAAATAGCGGGAGAAAAAGCGGGTGAGATCGCGGATGCCGCGGGAAAAAGCATGGGGAGCGAGCTGGGCGCTGACACAATGGTGGAGCTGCGGGCGCTCGCATCGAACGCGCTCAGCCTGAGGCAGGAGCGCGTGGCGCTTGAAAAATTCATTGACAAGGAAATGCGGAGGATAGCGCCGAATTTTGCGGAGGTCGCGGGCCCGCTCATTGGCGCGAAAATGCTCGCGGAATCAGGCAGCCTGCAGCATCTTGCAATGCAGCCAGCCAGCACGCTGCAATTGCTCGGCGCGAAAAAAGCGCTTTTTCGGCACATGAAAAACAAGAGCATAAAGGGGCCCAAGTACGGTTTCATTTACCAGCACCCGCTGTTGCACAAGGTTGCTTTGAAAAACAGGGGAAAGATGGCGCGCTCGCTCGGGGCGAAACTCTGCATTGCCGTCAGGACGGACTTTTTCGGCAGCAGGAAAAAAATCGGTGAAGAGTTGCTGCGCGCGCTCGAAGAAAGGGCAAAGCAATTGAAGTGAGTTGGTCTGGGTGCAGGAAATTTTTCCCGGGGTTTTCGCGAAGGAAAAAATGCTTTTCACAAAAAACTTCGCGCCCGGAAAACGGGTTTACGGCGAGAGGCTGCTGAGCGAAAGCGGCGTTGAATACAGGCAGTGGGACACGTTCCGCTCCAAGCTTGCGGCAGCAATAAAAAACGGCCTGGACACCCTGCCAATAAAAGCCGGAAGCAAGGTGCTGTACCTTGGCGCCGCGGAAGGGACAACGCTAAGCCACATAAGCGACATCATAGGCGAGAAAGGAGCGGCTTTCGGGGTTGATGTCAGCGAGCGCGTAATGCGCAAGTTCATCAGCATCTGCGAGGAAAGGAAAAACATCGTGCCGATTCTTGAGGACGCGGCAAAGCCATGGGCATACGGAAAATACCTTGAGGGCACGCGGATTAACGTGCTTTACCAGGACGTGAGCCAGAGGGACCAGGCGGAGATTTTCCTGAAAAACGCCGAGTACTTCCTCCCAAAAGGCGGTTGGGGCCTGCTGGCGATAAAGGCGCGCAGCATAAGCCAGCGCAAAAAAGCCCAGGATATTTTTGAAGAGGAAACCGCAAAGCTCGCGCGGTTGTTCATCATAAGGCAGGTCATCAACCTCGCGCCGTTCGAAAAAGACCACACGATGGTGCTCTGCGAAAAAAGCGGATGAAACAATTCTGAAAGCTTTTGGTGATGCGTTGAAAAAGGAATTGCGCAGGCAGTTCATACACTACTGTTTCGGCTCGGCTTTCATAGCGCTTGCCGCGCTTGGGGGCGTTCAGCTTGCGCTTGAAATCCTGCTGCTTGTTTTTGCCCTTGGACTGCTTTTCTCCTTCCTGATAAAAAAAGGGATCAAGATTCCGCTGTTTTTTCAGGTTGCCAAAATGGTTGAAAGGGATTATGAAAAGCACCTGCCCGGCAAGGGAGCACTGCTATTCTTCCTCAGCGCGATAATTGCGCTGGGTGTTTTCGGGGTTCTGCTGCAAAAGCCTCTCGCCGCGCTGGGCGCGCTCTGCGCTGTTGTTTACGGCGACAGCGCCTCAACAATGGCGGGCCTGCGGTTCGGAAAGCACAGGCTGGTTGGAAAAAGGACCTGGGAGGGAACGCTCGGCGGTCTTGCCGCGGCATTCTTCTTCCTGCAGTTCTTATTCCCAATGCACATCGCACTTATCGCCGCAACAGTCGGGATGATTGCCGAGTTGCTCCCGTGGGACGACAATTTCACGATTCCGCTCGCGGCCGGCGCTGCGCTGGCGCTCCTAAGCTAAAAAAGTTTAGCTGAACTGAATGGCTTTTGTTTCCAAGAATTCGTTTATTCCCTGCTGCGAGAGCATTCTCCCAAAGCCGCTTTGTTTCACGCCGCCCCATGGAAGCGCTGCCCTGCTTTTTGGCGTGCAATTAATGCAAACAGTGCCGGCCTGCAGCTGCCCTGCAATTTTCTTTGCTTTTCTTTTATTTTTAGAGTAGATGGAAGCGCACAATCCGAAATGAAGGGAGTTTGAAAGCCGTATTGCTTGGTTAACATCATCGACTTTCATTATTGCAACGATTGGACCAGATGTTTCTTCATTCATTATTTTCATAGAATGGTCCACGCCAACGATTACTGTAGGCTCAAAATAATACCCTTTTCCCAGGATTTTTTTGCCGCCAAGCAGAATCTTTGCCCCTTTTCGTAGAGCATCGTTCAAATGGGATCTGACTGTTTTTAGCAGCGTTCGGTTTGAAAGCGGCCCTAGCTCGCCGTATGATTTTACCTCCCTAAGCACGGATGCGAGGAAGGGTGCATAGGCGTTTTTTTCAATGTAAATCCTTTCGACAGAGGCGCATAGTTGGCCGCAATTTAGCAACGCCCCTTTGACAGTATCCTTTGCTGCTTTTTTAAGGTCTGCATCATTGCAAACGATTAGCGGGTCTTTGCCTCCTAGTTCTAGGGCAAGCTTATGTAGCTTGTATGAGGCATTTTTCATCACGGCTTTTCCTGCTTTCTGGCTTCCGACAAAAGCAACCATGCCGACATCGCTTTTCACCAATTCTTTTCCAACCGCACCAGCGCCAAGCAGTAGGTTCAAGCAGCCGTTTGGCAGCCCTGCCCTGCTGAATAGTTCAACTATTTTCATTCCGACCAAAGGCGAAAGCTCGCTTGGCTTGAAAACAACTGTGTTGCCTGCCAAAAGCGCGGGCGGAATAATCCATAAGGGAATCATAAATGGAAGGTTCCATGGGGTAATGGCTGCAACAATGCCTATTGGCTCTTTCACCAGCAAGGCGTTTCCAGGCATTCTTTTTGGTTTTAGTTCTTTATCAACATTTTTTATGAACCAAATTGTGTTTTCAATCGCCCTTTCCACCTCGGAAAGTGCTTCATGCATGGGCTTGCCCATTTCCAGATGGATCATTCTTGCAATGGAGATTCTATTTTCCTTTACAAGCGAATTGAATCTTCTTAAATATCGGGCGCGCTTATTATAGGGGAGCAATCTCCAATCCTTCTGCGCGCTCCTTGCCAGTGAAACTTTCGAATGAACCTCTTTTTTGTCTGCAACAGGCAGTTCCTTTAGCACTTCTTCAGTCGCAGGGTTAATTACGCGCAGCTTTTTCATTCCAATCCCTCCGGCTCATACAGGTGCCCCAGTTTTTCCCTTTTAGCCTTAATCTGTGATTCGTTGAATTCGCTCAACTTAACCATAAGAGGCACTCTGCTGACCTGGATTCCTTGGCGCTCCAAGCCAGTTATTTTTCTCGGATTGTTCGTGAGCAACCTGATTTTGCCAATTTTGAAATCTTTCAAAATTGCCGCGCACAAAGAATAGTCCCTCTTGTCTATCGGCAGCCCGAGTTCAAGATAAGAATCAACAGTGTCAAAGCCCTCGTCCTGCTTCATGTAAACCCTTACGTGATTTTCAAAGCCAACGGCCCTGCCTTCGTGGCCCCACGCGTAAATAAGAATGCCGCCTTCTTTTGCAATTAGCTGCATTGCCCTGCCCAGCTGCTCCCAGCAATCGCAGCGCTGCGAATGGAAAACATGGCCGAAAGAGCACGCGGAGTGAACTCTAACCAGAACGTTTTCCTTGCCAGTCACCTCTCCTTTCACCAAAACATAGAACGCCTCGCTGCCAAAGCTGTAGAAAAAAAGCTTAAATTCCTCCACAGCGCCGGTCGAAAGCATCGCGGGCAATCTAAAAGGGCCTATTTTCTTGAACTTTTTCATGGCTTTTCACCCCTAAAGAACGCCGACGTGTCACCATAGCGCCTGATCATCTCACTCCAGCCCCCGGAATAGTACGGGCTGACCATGAAAGGCTTTTGGTTGAAGCTCTCGTGCAGAAAAAACCTGAGTTTGCCGTTCTGAATCTCTTCCAAACAAAACTTTTTGGCAGGAAAAATATTGATTACAACCCTGTACAGGTAATCCAGCCAGTTTTTTTCGAGGAATTTTTTCCAATCATCAAAGCCTTCGGAATCAGAGAACACCGCAAAATATTTTTCCACCCCAACCCTTTTCGGTGATAGCACATGAATCACCTGAACCCTGCTTTCTGGAAAATATTTCTTTACAAATTCCAGCGCCTGGATTTTTTCCAAACTGCCGAAGGAATGGGTTATTATCTGCAACCTTCCCTTCGGCTTCAAATGCTTTTTTGAATCCTTTAGAATCCTCCTGACCACATCAAGACCGTCGTATCCCGCACTGCCATGCAAGAACCAGCTTTTCTCCTGCGGCACAGGCATGAAAGGCGGGTTGGAAACAATCAAATCAAACCTCTTTTTTCCCAAATTTTCAAACAGGTTCGAATAAACAAACTTTATCTTCCCATCAACAGCGTTTAGTTTTGCGTTGAATCCAGCAAAAGCAAGGGCTCTCCTGTTGATATCGGTTGCCACAACCATGCGGGCCTTTTCTGCGCAACAAATTGCTTGGACACCCGAGCCGGTACCGATATCTAATACTTCGTCACCTCTTTCAACAAAGAGATTTTGCGCCAAAAAGTCAGACTCATCAACGAAAACAGGATAAATCCGCAATTTGCCGGTATATGTAAAGAGGTCTGTCACAATGAACTTGCCTTTAATTTTCCAAATTCTAACATTTGCAGCGTATCTGCCGCCAGAAGCACGCCTAATCAGGTTAGCCCCAAGCAACGGCGCTGCCGCCGAATCTCCCAATGCTACTTCCTCTTCAGCCAAGAACAGCCTGACAAACGCGCCTTTCCTGTCCTTATACAGCCTATAAAGGGCACCCCTGACCTTTGCCGGCTCCCTTGCTTTCGGTAGTTTTCGGATGTTTCTGGCCATAAAAGTATTGCGTTGCCGCCGCCTCTTATTTATTAGTTGTACTGTTCCAGTAGTACAATATTAAAGCATTTCTGTCCAACTGGCTTTTATGGGCCTTGAGATTCTGTCAAGAATAGGTCTGACCCCCAACGAAATAAAGGTTTACGATGCGCTGCTTTCGCTCGGCAGCACGCCCGCTGGCGAGATAATAAAGAAAACAGGCTTGTTCAGACCAAGGGTTTATGAGGTCTTGGACAGGCTTATTGGGAGAGGGCTGGTCTCCTTTGTAGTAATCAACGGGGTGAAGAATTTCCAGGCATCTAATCCGCAGCGATTAGCGGATTACATTGAAGAAAAAGAGGGTGAACTTAAAGATCTGAGGGAGGGTGAAATCGGCAGCCTGATTCGGTTGTTGGAGAAAAAGAGGAATGTTCCTGAAACAGACATCAGGGTTTACATGGGCTTTAAAGGAGTCAAAGTGGTATTGGACGACATGCTTAACGAGCTCAGAAACAGCGGCAGCTATGTTGCCTTTGCAGGCGGGCAGTTCAAGCCAAAAATGGGTGTTTACTACGATAAGTTCCAGAACACGAAAAAAAGGCTCAGGGTTAAATCAAGGTTCCTTTACGACGAATCAATGAGGGAACGAAAGGACATCCTTGAAACAACTTTCGGGAAATGGCGCTTCCACGAAAAAAAATACCACTCGCCGACAGACATGTTCATTTTCAACGACAAAATAATAATGACAGTATGGAATGCCGAGCCATACTTTGCAATATACATCAAAAACAAAGAAGTCGCAAAAATCTACAAGGGCTACTTTAACCTAATCTGGAAAATAGCCAAACCATAAATTACGGGGCATCGCTGGCACTGCTGGTTTAAGCCGCAGAAGCAGCGGCAGCCCAATAGCAATTTAAATAAATTACCCCGCCTAATTCTTACTAAGGGCCCGTAGCTCAGTTTGGACAGAGCAGTTCCCTCCTAGAGCCTTTTCTTTTTTCCAAAAAGAAAAGCCTCGTGAAAAGAAAAAACGGCTATAACGTTATTGGAGGCGCTAGAGCGAGGAAAAGGCCGTGGGTTCAAATCCCACCGGGCCCGATTTTCCTTTTTAACACAACCCAAAAAAATGTTCGTCAACAGCCAAAAAATACGCGCTTTTCAAGGACAATTGACGAAACGCTTTTAAAGCAGTTTTTCCTAGTTCTTTTGTATGGAAAAATTGACTACGACTATTGCCGGCGAAATATGCCTGAGCAAAGACCCCGGCGGCAGCATGAAAAAATGGCGCGAAATTTTCGGCGTCACGCAGACAGAGCTCGCGAAACACCTGAAGGTAACAAACAGCACTATCAGCGATTACGAAGGAGGGAGGAGGCAGAGCCCCGGCATTGGCGTTGTGTCACGGCTTGTGAACTCGCTCATTGAAATTGACAAGAACAGGGGCGGAAAGGTGGTAAGGCAATTGGAAAACGATTTCACGCCAAAGGAAAGCGCTTTTGACACACACGAGTTCTTTTCCGCTGTAAAGGGCGCTGATTTCGCGAAAATAATCGGCGCGACGGCTGTTGCAAACCAGGCGCGCGTGGAAGAAACGCAGATTTATGGCTATACAATAATTGACAGCATGAAGGTCATTATCGACGTGCCAGTGCACGAGTACATGATGATGTACGGAAAAACTCCTGCAAGGGCGCTTATTTTCAGGTTCGTGGAAAACGGCAGGTCGCCGATGATCGCGGTAAAGGTCGGCAGGTTCAGCACTGAAATGAAGCCCGGCATGGTAGTGCTGCACGGGAAGGTCGCGCCGGAAAACGTTGACCCCGTGGCCATTAAAATAGCCGAAAGCGAAAAAATACCCCTGCTTGTAACCCAAAAGCCGATCGAAGAGATAATGGCGGAACTTAAAAAGTTCGAAACAGAATGAAAAACGTTTTTCCCGCCGCGCTGGAAAGCGCTTAAAGAAGAAGTTCAGGCCCTCAAAAGGAAGGTGTACCTTTTTTTCTGCTTGCCGCTTTTGTCCACGCCGACAAGAGTGCTGCTCATCTTTGTTTCCGCCTTGAATTCCTTTTGCAGCACTGTAACCGCGGTGTAGGCGGCTTTTTTGCTGCAGACCAAAACATCGACGCCGTTTTTTTCCTTTACAATCCTGGTTATTGCCGCGAGGCTGTTTTTCTTGCCCTGGCTTTCGATCAGGCCCTGCAGCCTACGCAGCACCAGGCCGACATTTCCGCTGCCCTTTTCCTTCGCCCTCAGCTGTATTGTCGCCTCGAAGTAATCGCTTGAAAGCCTCATGCAGGCATCGCAAAGAAACTGTGCCGGGAGAAGCTAGGCACGCTTCTCGATTAGCACCGGGCCGTCGCCGACTATCCCTTTTATTGCCACCTGCGCTTCGAATGCGCTGCCGCCTTTTTCGCACAGCTCTATCCCGATTGCCTTATCGGCGATGTCTTTTACCTTCAGGTTCTTTTGCACTATCTCGCGCAGCGCTTCGCTGCTGGGCATGACCATTTTCCTGCCGAGCCTGATTTTGCCGCACCTTTTGCACCGCTGAACAGGAATTTTTTCCGGCAGCTGCACTATCTCGTGCCGCTTCAGGTAGCACTCGAGGCATATCGCGCCAACAAACCTGCCGCTTGTCTTGCCGCAAAGCGGGCAAAAATTCCCTTCCGTCATAAAAAAATCATTTTTTCAGGAAGATTCCTTTTTCAAGGTGCAGGTAGAAAACCGCGTTCAGCACCTGCTGGTAGGTGCTGAAGACCGCGACAAGGAATCTTGCGAGGACTAGCAGGCTGAAAAAGAGTATTGTAACAAAGACGTCATTTGTTTTGCCGACGAAAATCTCGAATGCAATCAGGTAGCTTGCGAGAGTTATGAGTACTGATATGGCAAACGCCATTGTGACCTCCCTCTTGTGCTTCAAGGAGGAATGCACTGTCTGCCTTATCGCTTTTGCGAAACCGATTTTTTCGAGGCTGCTCACTGGGTAGATAAGGTAGAACAGCACGAACATTACAAAGATTGAGACAAGCGCGACGACTATCGCGAGATAGAACAGGAAAACGCTGTGCAGCACGAACGAGGTAGCCATTATCATCAGGAACGGCATCATTGAGATTATGAGCAGAATCGAAAAGACGAGAACTGTCGGGAATATTGTGCCAAAGTTTGTCAGGACATCGATTAATGCCTTGCGGAAATTTATCTCCTTCTTCTCATAGAACTGCTTTACCAGCACTGGATACATTGGGTTGGTCAAAAAAGAATCTATAATGCAGACCGCAATCGTGTAAACCATGAGGAAAATCACCTGCAGCGCTATTACGATAAGGTCTATCGCGCCCCTTTCAATCAGGGCTTCGCCCGGAACAACGTTCAGGTGCACGAAATAAGCGGGAAGCAGCACTATAATCGGAAAGAAAAAGAAGGAAACCAGTATTTTTGGGATAAAAAACCGCGGGCACATCAAAAGCAGTGAAAAACTGTCGGCCAACACCCTCAAGAAGCTCATTTCAACTCACAAATCAATCTTTTTTCCGGCTTCCGGCACAATGCTGTCAATGCCTGTTTCTTCCATTATTTTGTTCCTGAAAACCTGTATTACTTCCTTGTCACCGTGCACCAACAGCACTTTTTCCGGCTGCCACTTCTTTACCGCCTGCAGCATCTCCTGCTGCGAGGCGTGGGCCGAAAAGTCAAACTTCTCGACCTTGGCTTTCACTGAATATACTTTTCCGTCAATCTCCAATTTATTTGTTTCCATAAGCCCCCTGCCCTTTGTTCCCTCGACCTGATAGCCTGTAAGCAGGACAGAGCTCGCCTCGTCGTTGTGCAGCTTCTTCAAATAATTCAGCACGGGGCCGCCCTGGACCATTCCGGCAGTGGTAACAATAACGCTCGGCTGCTTCAAGGCCTTCGCCCGAACGCTGTTGCTCTTGACCCAGATGGCTTTCTTCAGCGCCTTCTGCAAAAAACGCGGGTTCTTCAAATTGTCGGGGTATTTCATCATTGAAAGAGCCGCCTTCTGGCCCATTCCATCCAAATAAATCGGCACGTCAATTTTGTACTCGCACAGCACATCTATTATCTCCTGGCTCCTGCCGACTGCGAAAGCCGGCACAATCGCCCAGCCGCCCCTGTCAATCGTGGCTTTCACCTCGTCAATAAACAATTTTTCGCACTCCTTCCTCGGCGGATGGTTCCTGTCGCCGTAAGTGGCTTCCATAACCAAATAATCGACATCGCCCACATCCATGTCCGCGCCCTTGTACAAGCGTGTTTCCTCAACCTTGAAATCTCCGGTGTAAAGCACGCTCTTGTCGCCGATCTGCAGCCTGACCATTGCGCTGCCGCTGATGTGGCCGGCGTCAAAAAAACGCATGCTGCAGTTCTTCGCGATATCAAGCTTCCGCCCGTAGGAAACAGGCAATGTGAAGCGCGCGGCAGACTCAATCATCTCCTTGCTGAAGGGAACATTCTCGCTCTCGCTGCCCGCAATCTGCAGCGAATCAAACCACAATATTCTGCTGATGTCAAGCGTTGGCGCTGTCATATAGCTGAGCACGTTCCCCTCGGCGAAAAGATGCGGCAGCGTGCCGCTGTGGTCCAAGTGGGCGTGGCTGATTATCGCGGCCGCGACATGGGTCTCAAGCGGCATAGGGTACTCGCTGCCGTTTGGCCCGAGCTTTATGCCCCTTTCGAGCAGCACTTTTTCCCCGAAGTCGACAAGAAAACTGCTCCTTCCGACCTCGTTGCAGCCGCCCAAACCAGTGAAAGAAATCGAACGCATCGCAAACCAACCAAAAAAATCAAAAAAACTGTTTATTTCACCACAATCGCGTTCACCGGGCAGCTTCTCTCGCAAGCCCTGCACTGAACGCAGTCATTCGGGCGCTTTACAGCGCTCTTGCCTTTAACCATCTCGAAAACGTTTGCGGGGCAAACGCTCGCACAGGTTCCGCAACCAGTGCATTTCTTCGTGTCAACGTACGGTCTCTCGGCCAAACAAAAACACCTCTCAATCTTTTTTTAGATTTTTTCATCAGATTAGCCAATAAAAACAAAAAATATCCCGGCAAACCGTCAGTTTCTTTCAGCAAATTTTTTTTATCCGCCATTGTTTTTTATCCGCTTTCCGCTATTTCAGCGCTTCGTTCATCTCTTTCAGAAGACTTTTTATCCGCTCTTCATCCATCCCGTGCGCGGCTGCTCCCTGGCTTACAGTCTCAAAAGACGCGACCTGGCATCCGACGCAGTGCAGCCCGTGACTGAGCATTACAGGCACGGCCTGCGGGAAACGCATCACGACATCGCCGAGCGTTGTACCCGCAGCAATCGCTCCTGCAGGGCTTTTCGCGCTGGATTTTGGTTTTGCAGCGCTTTTTTTTGCAGCCATAGTATCATCAATTATGTAAAGTTTTAAAAATACGCCGCCGCAGGCGCTTCTTACAGGCTTCTCCCTGAACGTTGGCGTTCCACGGTAGCGGCGGCGTGATTTCAATTCTCCCCAAGCGTATTTTTTCTTTCTTTTGGGCAACTTACACTTTTCTTTCTTTAATAAAGAAAGAAAAGGGCAGGGCGGCGTAATTTCAATCTTGCCTGTGCACGGCTAAGCGCCTGCCCTTACCTCCGCGTGCTTGAAAAATTTGCGCAGTTTTTCCGCGAAGCCCTGCAGCTCGGCCTCGCTGTAGGTTCTGCTTCCTTCCAGGCTCCTGCCCAAAAGCGGCACGTTCGGGTTGAACTGCTGCAGGAAAAACCGCCTGGCGCCCTTAAGCCATTCGCCTATTTCAAGAAGGTCGGCTTCGCTGTGCAGTGCCGGCACAACAGTTGTCCTGAATTCGTAATCAATGCCGCTTTCCATTATCAGGCGAGCGCTGCGCTTTATTTTAGCGATGTCCACTTTTGCGCCCGCTGCCTCGCTGTATTTCTCCGGCGGGGCTTTTATGTCCATCGCAATGTAATCCACGGCTTTCTCTTTGATAAGCCGCTCAAGCTCTTCAGGCATGCTGCCGTTTGTGTCAAGCTTCACAAGCAGCCCGAGAGCGTGGGCTTTTTTGCAGAAACCCAGAAGGCCTGAGTGAAGAAGCGGCTCTCCGCCCGTGATGCATACTCCGTCCAAAAAACCCTTGCGCCCTTGGAGGAAATCAAGCGCTTCCTTTTCGGTTATTTCAACGCCTGTTTCCTGCCCGAGAACAAGCGTTATGTTATAGCAGAATGGGCACCGAAAATCGCATCCCGGAAGGAAAAGAGTGCAGGCCACCCTGCCCGGAAAATCAATTAGCGTGGTTTTCTGTATTCCCCTGAAAACAAGCAAAAGAAACACCCCAAAAAAAATAAAATTTTTTTATTGCGGAGAGCGGGCTGAAACCGTTTAATCGCCCAAATGTGCGTTAACCAAAAATCCTGCGTGCAGTGCCCGGCGCGCTATTCCTTGCAGTGCGCTAACGCTTTTTCCTCCGAGAAGGTTTTCCTGTCCTTGAACTCTTCCTTCTTGCCCGCGTGCCAGTTCTGCAGCGGCCTAAGGTAGCCGACAATCCTGCTGTAAATCTCACACTGTTGATTGCACTCTTGCATTTTCCTTCACCTCCGCCTGCTTTTCCCCGCAAACAGCGCCTGGAACCTGCACCGGGCAGTTGGCGTGCTTTCCTTTTATATAGCCGTGCACCGGGCAGACGCTGAAAGTCGGCGTAATTGTATAGTACGGAAGCTTGAAGCTATGGGCGATTTTTTTGACCAGCCTGCCGCATGCCTCGCCGTCGCTCATTGCCTCTCCCATGAAGCCGTGCAGCACAGTGCCTCCAGTATACTTGCACTGCAAGGCATCCTGGTGCTGCAATGCCTCAAAGATGTCGTCGGTGTAATCGACTGGCAGCTGTGTGCTGTTGGTGTAGTATGGGACATCCTTGCCGCTCGCGATTATTTCAGGGTAATTGCGCTTGTCTATGCGTGCAAGCCTGTAGGAGGTGCCCTCCGCTGGCGTTGCCTCGAGGTTGAAGATGTGCCCTGTTTCCGCTTGGAATTCCTTAAGCCTGCTCCTGAAGAAGTCGAGAGTGCGCAGCGCGAACTGCTTCCCTTCGTCGGTCGCGATGCTTGTTTCAAGGAAATTCAGGCAGCACTCGTTCATTCCAACAAGCCCGATTGTGCTGAAGTGATAGTTCAAAGTGCCGAGATAACGCATGCTCCAAGGAAGAAGCCCCTGCTGCATGTTCTTGTTGACCTCTTTCCTCTTTATTTCAAGGCTCTCTTTTGCGAGGTAAAGCAGGTCGTCAAGCCTCTCGAAAAAATCGGTTTCATCCCTTGAAAGGAAGCCGAGCTTCGGCATGTTCATTGTGACAACGCCGATGCTGCCTGTTTTCTCGCCGCTCCCGAACAAGCCGCCTGTCTTCTGCTTCAGGTCCCTTAGGTCAAGTTGAAGCCTACAACACATACTCCGAACATCGCTGGGCTTGAGGCTGCTGTTCACGAAATTCTGGAAATAGGGAATGCCGTATTTTGCTGTCATTGCGAACAACGCCTGCGCGTTCTCGCTGTCCCAGTCAAAATCCTTTGTGATATTGTAAGTGGGAATGGGGAAAGTGAAAACCCTGCCGTTGGCGTCGCCTTTGCTCATAACCTCCGCGAAAGCCCTGTTGATGAGGTCCATTTCATCCTGGAAATCGCCGTAAGTCTCATCCACCAGCAGCTCGCCGCCGTAAACAACAGGCATGTCACGCATGTCATCCGGAACAATCCAGTCAAGCGTAATGTTGGTGAAAGGAACCTGGTTGCCCCACCGAGAAGTCGCGTTCGTGGCGAAAATAAACTCCTGCAAGGACTGCTTTATGCGATTGTAATCAAGGTTGTCCTTTGCGGCGAGAGGCGCAAGGTAAGTGTCAAAGCTGTTGAAAGCCTGGGCGCCGGCCCACTCGTTCTGCAGCGTTCCCATAAAGTTTACTATCTGCCCGAGCGCCGCGTTGAAGTGCTTTGCGGCTTTAGCGGCAATCCTGCCAGGCACTCCGCCGAAACCGAGCTCGAGCAGCTGCCTGAGAGACCAGCCCGCGCAATAGCCCGAAAAAGTCCCGTTGCACAAATCGTGGATATGGAAATCCGCGTTCCTGTGCGCGTTCGCAATCTCCTGCGGGTAAATGTTCTTCAAAGTGTACTCCGCGATTACCGCGCCGCTGATGTGCGCCTGCAGGCCGCTCAGCGAATAAGAGGCGTTGCTGTTCTCCGCAACCCTCCAGTCCTTTATCTCAACGTAATCGTCCACGATTTTCTGCGCCTTGTTCAAAAAAGCCGCGCTGTCCCTGAGTTCAGCCCTCTTTTGCCGGTATATGATAAATGCTTTCGCGGTCTTCGCGTGCCCGGCTTCAATCAGCTCCTTCTCAATAGTGTCCTGGATGTCCTCCACTGTGGGCGGTTTTGTGCCGAAGCGCTTCTTGAGGTTGTGCACGACCTTGTCGGTAAGCTCAACGGCCACCTGCCTGTCTGTGCCGCCGACTGCTTTCGCGGCGGAAAAAATCGCTTCCTCAATCCTGCTCCTGTCGAAGGGGGCAATGCTGCCGTCCCTCTTCAAAACTTCCTGCAAAAAGCGCACTGTCATCGTGTAAAGCCCCTATTATCCAAAGTTAGCATGATGCAATTGTTCGAATTGCGAACCAAACGCACTACAATAAACCCGCCGAGCGTTTATAAACATTCCCCGCAAAATATTTCGGTTCAATAAACAAAGAAATTGCCAGAATAATGTTAAATAACTTAACCAAGATGCCGTTTTCAAAAAAATTTGGTTAAAATTTTTAATGCCCCCGTTAACTCGCGCGGTTTGCTTTCCAAGCGGTGTGAAAAAGGGCGCTTTTTAAATTTTCAGAATTCTTCCCTGACAAAACAATCTTCCATCTTCCGCCTTTTCGTCGGAAAAGGCGTTTCGGCAGCATAGCCGAGCGGAAGGATTGCAATCGGCTTCATGCCCTCGCCTGCGCGAACTGCCTTTGCGACAGCTTTTTCGTCGAACGCCCCGACCCAGACGCACCCCAGCCCCTCTTCCTGCGCGGCAAGCTGCGCGTAAGCGCAGGCAATAGTGGCATCCTGCACTGCGTAAAGAGACCTTCCCCGGTCACTGTACCTGCCAGCGCTGCGCTTTATATCCGCAACGAATACAAGCACTACCGGCGCGATTGAAATGAACATCTGGCCCAGCGCGGCTTCCGCAAGCAGCTTCTTTTTCTCCGCGCTTCTGACAACAACTATCTTGAAAGCCTGCAGGTTGCCGGCTGTGGGCGCTGTATTCGCCGCCCGCAGTATGCGCTGCAGCTTTTCCTCCTCAACTTCCTGTTCCTTGAAGTCCCTTACGCTGTGCCGCGCTTCTATCAGATCGAAGAACCGCATAAGTTAGTTTTTCCCCAAAACAATTAAAAAGCTTTAAAAAACAAACATTATACTTCCTTAGCATAAAAGTCCCGAGGTGGCATTGGTTGGCGAAAAAGAAAGCAAAGAAAAAAAGCGGCGCTGCCGCGAAAACAAAGGCAGCGAAGAAAGGAACGATTATTGACAAAAGCGCTGTTCTGCCTCTTGCGGCAATCGCAGTGCTGATTGTTGCCGCAGGCGCATTCGTTCTGCTGCAGGGCAGCGGAAACACAGGCGGCAGCGGAACGGGCATTCCCACAAGCAGCGGCATAAAAACATTCAAGGGCAGCGGCGCGGCGCTCGAGCTGCAGGGCGGCAAGCCCGTGATAAGGCTTTTCAGCACGACAACGTGCCCGCACTGCAGGTGGATAAAAGAAACATTTGACAGCGTTGCAAAGCAATACGTTGCCGAAGGGAAAATAGTTGCTTACCATTGGGAACTTGAAACACTCACAGCCGCGGATAATACGCTAACCGCAGAACCTGAAACAGTTTTCCCGGAAAGCGAGCTAAACGTGTTTAAGCAAGCTAATCCAGGATTAACGGTTCCGACTTTCGTTTTCGGCGGCAAATACACGCGCATCGGCAACGGCTATGAGGCTTCCGGCGACACTGCAAACCCGCAGAGTGACTTGAGCAAGCAGCATCTAGAGCAGGAAAAGCAGGAATTCATTGCTGTAATAGAAGCGCTGATAAAAGAAGCGAACGCGCAATAAAAAGGGCTCTTTAAAATTGAAGGGCTTTTGCCTTTCAGCCCGCCTCTTTTTCTATTCTTAAAAAAAAAGCTGCTTTGCCGCAGGGCGGCTCGGTTTTCTAAAGAAAAAAAAGAATTTGGCTTGTTCAGCCGCAGCTCGCGTTTGTGTTAACAGAACTGCCCGCGCTGACTGCCTGGCTGCATTCCGCAGGCGGAGTGTTGAAGGCGCTGCAAATCGCGTCCTTGTAGCCGCTGCTGCTAGTGCTACCGTCATAAGCAACGCCATTTATCATGAGCGTAGGCGAAGTGCCGATGCTGTACTGGTCCGCTGTGCCGCTGTCAGCTATCAGCATCTTTATTCCTTCCGTGCCCTCGGCGCACTGGCTTATCTTCGCGGTGTCAATGCCAAGTTTTGTCGCCTCGGCTTTCCAGCAGGTATCCCCGGCCTGGCCGACGCAAGAGTTGTTGAATGCCGCTACATAGCCCCAGTACTTGTCCGGATAGTATTTTTGTATGCATGCCTGGTTGCCGCTCTCATGGCTTTCCTGCAGGTTGCCGACCGTATTGTGCAAAGCGCAGCTGTAAACAGTCTGGCCTTCAATGTTATCGTACTTTACGCAGCAGTTTGCGAGCGCTTCAGCCTGGCTCAGGCCCCTGCCCGCAAAGCAGCTGTTCGCTGCTGCGG
>JAPLVT010000151.1 GCA_026396975.1 Candidatus Iainarchaeum sp. | reverse complement strand
TTTCCTGATGAGCTCGTTCAGCCTGTCAAGCGCGCTCTGCGCTGCCCTCAGCGCCTCAAATGTGAAGTTTAGCGGCTGCCTGTAGCTGCTTGAAATCATGAGGTATCGCACAGCAATCGGGTTGTAGTCCTTCAAATCGCGGAGCGTGTAATAATTGCCGAGGCTCTTGCTCATCTTCTCCCCGTTCACGAGAAGGAAAGCGTTGTGAACCCAGTATCGCACGAATTTTTTTCCAGTGGCCCCCTCGCTTTGGGCGATTTCGTTCTCGTGGTGTGGAAAAACAAGGTCTTCCCCTCCGCCGTGGATGTCGAAAGTGCTGCCCAAATATTTCATGCTCATTGCGCTGCACTCTATGTGCCAGCCTGGCCGGCCTTTCCCGATTTCAGTTTCCCAGTAAACATCGCCGTCGTCGGGCGCCCAGGATTTCCAGAGCGCGAAATCCTGCGCTTCGCCTTTATCATAAGTGTCCTGCTTTACCCTCGCCCCGACCTTCAATTCCCTGAAGTTTATTCCAGCAAGCTTTCCGTAGTTCTTGAATTTTTTTATGCTGTAATAAATGCTCCCGTCGTCGCCCTTGTAGGCATAGCCCTTGCGCAGCAGCGCTTTAATCAGCTTCACCATTTCGGCTATGTGCTCCGTCGCTTTCGGGTAAATGCCCGCGGGGAGTATGCGCACGCTTTCAATGTCCTCGAAAAAAGCCCGAGTGTATTTTTCCGTGAATTCCCGCAGCGGAACGCCCTCCATCCGCGAGCCGTTGATTGTCTTATCATCAACATCAGTGAGGTTCCTCACATGCTTCACTTTGAAGCCCTTGTAGAGCAGGTAGCGCTTGAGCACGTCTTCCGCGAGGAAGCTCTTCAGGTTTCCGATATGGATGTAATTGTAAACAGTCGGCCCGCAGGTGTACATTCCGACTGTTTTGCCGTGCAGCGGCTTGAAGGGCTGCTTTTTCCTGCCAATAGTGTTGTACAATTTCAGCATCTTCGACCAGCAGAATTAATTGGCTTGAAAGGTTATAAAAGAATTTGTTTGCCGGCAAGGCGTGCTTCTACAGCAGCAGCTCTTTTTTCCAGTGCAGGCAGACCTGTTCGGTTTTTTCAGCCGCTTTTCCCGTGTAAATTTCGGGGTGGTTCAGCAGAGTGCGCTGGCTCACGGAAAGCTTTTCAATGTAGGGCTGCATCTCCTCGCTTTCCTCGAGCGCTTCCCCAAGCGGCTTTCCGGTTTTTTCGGCCTCAAGCGTCAGCTGCCGCACTGCCTCGTGGGCGTCGGGGTGCCCGTGCATTGCGAGAATAATGTAAAGCGGTTCAGCGGCAATGCTGCCCTTTGTTTTCTCAAAGTTGGTCCGCATGTTCTTCTCGTCCACAACCAATTTTTTGCAGACCTTTGCGAGCCTTTCCGCGCTCGTGGCAAGCCCGGCGAAAACTTCGGGCAGGAATCTCGCGGAAGCGCTGTTTGTGAGGTCCCTCTGGTGCTCGCTGATGCTGTCAAGGTAAACTGTTTGCATCCTCGGCATGAACTGCTTCCAGAGGCTCTTCACGTTCTCAAAGTTTATGGGGTTCCGCTTGTGCGGCATCGTGCTGCTGCCGACCTGCTTTTCGCCGAACTGCTCCGCAACCTCTGCGATTTCCGTCCGCTGCAGGTTTCGCATGTCGTCGCTGAAATTCGCGAGGACGCAGAAAGCGGAAGTGAGCGCGTGCAGCAAATCCTGCAGGGATTCCGGGGGAACGATCTGCGTGCTGTGCATCGCGGGCTTTAGCCCCAACTCGCGCATTATTTCCTTTTCGAGCGCGAGCGGGTCCGGAATAATCATGCTGGTAGCGTTGTATGCCCCTACGGCGCCGCTGAATTTTCCCTCAAGGCTGTTTTTCGCGCTCTCAATCGCCTTTATCCTGTTGCCGAGCCTGTTTACGAATTCTGCCATCGCAAACCCGAATGTTATGGGCTCCGCGTGCTGGCCGTGCGTTCTCCCGATCTGCAGCGTGTTTTTTTCCCTCAGCGCAATCTCTATCCATGCGCGCTCAAGCTCGAGCAGCGCCGGCAGCACAACCTGTTCCGTGGCTTCCTTGTAGCGCAGCGCGCTCGCTGTGTCAACAATGTCATATGATGTCGCGCCGAAGTGAACGAACGGCTTTGCCTTCTCGCTTACCTTTGCCCGAATGCAGTTCGCGAGCGCCCGAACATCGTGCTTTATCCGCTCTTCTTCGGCGTAAACCTCTTCCGCGGTTACCCGCTCGCATGCGGCCCCTATTTCCGCTGCGTCTTTCTCGCTGCAAACACCGCGCTTTGCGAGCGCTTTCGCGAGCGCGGCTTCAACCCTCGCCTGGTAGCGGATGCGCGCCTCTTCGCTAAGGAATTTTGTGAATTTTTCGCTGCCGTACCTGTAGTCGAGCGGCGAGATGCAGTCGAATTTGTTCATTTGAACCCTCTTTCCAGAGCGCGCTTGTATTCTTCCGCAACTTCCAAGATTTTTGGCGCTCCCCAAATTTTTTTGCCGATCCATGCCTCTGTTACACTTTTGTACATGTTGCTCACGAGTTCAAGCAATTTTGGCGGAAGTTTCGGCGGAACAGTGTAATTCCCTTTTCCCTTTCCGTCTGCCTTCTCTTTTTCTATTACAGCGTACCAGGGCGTTGTCTTGTAGTAGTCCCTCAGCACCTGCTTGCTGATGTGGAAATCGTGCAGCAGAAACCTGTCTTCGTCAAGTGTGCCGCATACGTCCACAAGCACAAGCCTTCTCTTCGGGTCAAGCGCGAATTCCACTTTGCCATCCGCGTGTTCCAAGCCGATTTTTTTTGCCCTCTTGTTCAGGAAATCGTTGACCTTTAGCGCGGTTTTCTTCAATTTTTCTGTTTCATTCCCCGAGAGGCAGCTGATTGCCGCAGCCTCTTTCCAAGCCAGGTACCTGTCTGTTTCCTCGAGCTTTGTGCTAACGTCCATTATCGGCGCGTCAAGCATTTCCCCGGGTTTTGGCATTCTTTTCAAGCCAAGCTGCCCCATTGTGGTCTGGCCGCTCTGCAGCCTCTTGAAAACGCTGCTCCCTTCTGGCAGGCTGTTCCTGTAAATAACCTCGAGTGGTATGAGATAATTGCCCATTCCTGGCTTCAGTTCGCCGCGCTGGGGATAAAGAACCCTTGCCAGGTTTACCTCCATCTCGTTTCCGCTCACAAGCTTCCTGAAATGGCTGTTTATTCCATTCTTCCCAAGCCGCTCAAAATTGTACGCGGCCATCCTGCAGAGCGCTTCTCCCTTGTGCGGTATGATGTCAGGCATTTTTCCGTAATCGAAAACGCTGTAGTCGTCAGTGAAATGGAAAACCCCTAGGCCCATTTCTTTCTCGCTTGCGGGCTTTTTTACAGCCAAATCCTTTACGCTTCCCATAAGTTCACCCCAAATTTTTTGTTTCAGGACAGTTCCCTTTGGCTTCCCCATCAACCCACGCTTTTTTCAAAAATTAAGTTCTCATCCGAATCTTTCGCTTTCCTTTTTGTCGGCCTCGGCCGCCTTTGCCCTCAGTGCAGCCCTGTACTGCAGAAGCTTTTCCGTGAAAGACCCGCTGTGGATGTTAAGCAATTGCGCCGCGGCAATGAGCGCGTTGTCAATCCTGTTCAGGCCGACCCAGAGCGAGCACTGGCTTTTCTCCAAAAACTCCAGAGCCTCGGCGCTAGTGCTTTCCTGCAGCACTGGAACATTCAGAACAAGCGATTCCTGCATCTTCGGCGGAGAAAACAAGCCGAACTCAACAACGTTCACAAGAATTTCCTGTTTCGGCTTGAAATTGTCAGGCGTTACCTCTTTGATGTACTCGAAGCCAACGCCAATTTCGCGCGCGGCTTCGGCTGCCTTGTCGATTTTTTCCTTCACAAGCTTGTTGAATTTTCCGCCGGCGAGCTTTACCGTGAAGCGCTGCTGCAGCGCGAACTCAACAGAGTTTACAACAGTGTCGGCGTCATCAACGGGCGCCGCGATAACCGGAAAGCCCGGCGGCATCTGTGCAATGCTGAGCAGCGCGTCCAGGCCGCTGTAATTGCTTCCAACCGGAACGCCTATAACAGGCTTTATTGTTTTTGAGGCAATCACCCCGGGCAGCGCGGCCGAAAGCCCTGCGCCCGCGACGATTATTTTCGCGTCTGTTTCAAGCACGATTTTGTCAAGCGCTTCGGGCGTCCTGTGCGCGCTGCAAATGCGCAGCCCCGCGCTTATTTTCCTGTCGCGCAGCCCCGACATGATTTTTTCGTAAACAGCCTTGTCGCTGTCGGAGCCGAAAACAACCAGAACATCAGCCAATAGTAAAACCCAGATGAAAGCAACAATAAACCAATTTTAAATATAAGTTTTTTAACTTATAGCGTTTATTTAGCCTCTTCTAGCCCCTTAAAGCTTTAAAAAAGGTTTTAGCCCATAGGTTTGCCGCAAAGCGCTGTGCTGCGCTGCCCCGGAAGGATTTTTTTGCGATCCACGGCTTGCAAAGCAAATGTTTTTTTTATTCAAGGCCTATTTCGTCTTCGCTGCTGCCGGCGAATTGCTCGGCCCTTACTTTCTGGTTCTCCAGCTTTCTTATCTCGCCTTCGATTGCCTTGCTTTCCGCGTTCAGCTGGCTTATCTGCCTGCCCAGCGAGTATTACTCTTCCTCGTTCAGCTGCTAGTGCTTTCTTTTCGTGTC
>JAPLVT010000135.1 GCA_026396975.1 Candidatus Iainarchaeum sp. | reverse complement strand
CAAGGTAATCAATCGGCGTTAGCGCAAGCGCTGCAACCGCCTTGTTCTTTTCAAAAGCGCAGTTCAGCGCCGCGAAATCCACGTCCTTGCATTCGTCGCCGTTCATCATAATGAACTTTGGCTCTCGCTTGAAGTTCCTTTCGACCATTTTGAGCGCGCCCGCGGTGCCCATGAATTCCTTTTCCACGCTGTATTTTATGCGCACGCCAAACTTTTTTCCGTTTCCCCAAAAATCCTTTATTTGTTCGTGCTTGTAGCCGACTGCAAGAATTACCTCGCTTACCCCAAAGCGCTTCACCAGCTCGATGTTCCACCACAAAATAGGCTTTCCCTGCACAGGCAGGACAAGCTTGCTCAACTCGTAGGTTATGGGCCGCAGCCTTGTCCCGGCGCCGCCCGCGAGGATGAAAGCCTTTCTTATGCCAATGTCCAAGTAGTGCACCAATTTATTTGATGGGGGTTGAAGTAATTTAAGCCTATTTTTTTTATGCTTATAGCGCCCAAAGTGGGGCGCGCCCGCTTTTCGACAGCTTTTTTTGTTCTAAGTCTTTTTCTCTAGCAGCCTTTCTTTTTCCGAAGTTCTGGAAAAATTGCTTGGGCAGAAGAATTTTTTTTTAAAGAAAAAAATTAAATATTGGAATGGACTTAGTCCTAGCGTGTTAAGCCTTGGTTGTGTTTAATGGGGCCGCTCAGGCTGGTTTGGAGTATTTGCTTACTTACGGCTGGGCCTTGGTTTTGGTTGCGTCGATTGTAGGGGTATTTGTTTTCCTGGTTTCACCGTCGCAGGAGGTTGTTTTTTCCTCTTCCGACCAAACAAAGATTTTGTTGAAGAGTGGCGCTGTTTCAGCTGATGGCGGCGCTGGCCTTGTTTTGCAGAATGCATCTGGTGCTGCAATAAAGGTCAATTCTGTTCATTTTTTTGGCGACATAGGGCCCGCCGCTGGTTTTAAGTTTAATGGCGCTGCCCCTGTTTTTCCTGTCGCTGTTGTTGCCGGCGGCGAGATGCGTTTTGACGGCCTTGCTTCAAATAATAGTTGCAAGTCTGGCGGCAGTGTTGTAGTGGTTTACACTGACGCATTTAACTATGAGAGAGTTGCAAAAGTTGTCTGCAATGGCGGCGCAACGCCTGCTGCATGGTACATGTTCGATGAAGGCAGTGGCACAACAGCGAAAGACAGCAGTGGAAACAACGATGCCACAGTGGCTGGGTCGCCTGTATGGTCATCGGATTGTGCAAGCGGAAAGTGCCTGCAATTTGACGGGTCAACAACTAATTATGTTATAAAAAACGCTTTTTCCGGTTTTCCAACAACAGAAATAACCGCAGAGTTCTGGATAAAAAGCTCTGATGCAACAAGGGATGGAACTCCTTTGTCTTACGCTTCTTCCCAAAGTGATAATGACTTTTTAATATTCAATTATAGAGGCTTTTCTATCTACAGAGGGAGCAGCAGCGTAGGCACTGCTGTTTCAGCAAATGACGGGGCGTGGCATCACATTGTTGTTACCTGGCGGAGCTCTGACGGGCAAGCAAGATTGTATAAAGACGGCGCAAGGCGGTATTCGGGCACTCTGGCTGCAGGGACTTCGATTAAGGCTGGCGGTGCGCTGGTAGTTGCCCAAGAGCAGGACTTTGTTGGCGGCGGATTCGCCGCTGACCAAGCATTTGTGGGTTACATTGATGACGTCAAAATCTTTAATAGAGCCCTAAGCGATTTTGAGATTTGCAGTTCCTGCAGGGAGCACGCTGGCGCTGTTGGCGTAACATGCGCTTGTTGAATTTTTTTTGCCTCACTGATTTTTTTTGTCGTTTGTTAAACTGTTGTGCATATGTCGGCGTTATGGGCTTTAACAGCAAAGCCGGTTGCCTGCCCGGCGCCTGTTTTTGCTGCGGGGAGTGCTGCAGCCGGTTCTTGCACCAATCCGTTTAAATTTTCCTTTTGGTAGTGGGCTGTTTGGTTCAAATGCCGCGCTTCAGACTCACAGACTTTATTATGTATATTCTGCAATATGTTTTAATATTACATTGCACTACATTGTATTCTATGGATAAGATGGATAATATTTGTGTCAGGCTGGACCCTAGCCTTTCCAAGCGCATTGAGCTTGATATGCGTGAGTTCCATTACAGCACCAAGACTGATTTTGTCAGGGATGCCATTAGGACAAAGCTTTCCTTGCTGGACGAGCAGAGGTCAAAGAAAAAGGCCTGGGACTCCCTGTGTGCCGCAAGGGGAGCGTTTAAAGGGAAGGCGCTGGCACGTACTGGTGAAGAAGAGCGGGAGTTTGAGAAGAAGATTGACGGGGAACTGCTGGCGCACTATGGGAAAAAGTTTG
>JAPLVT010000074.1 GCA_026396975.1 Candidatus Iainarchaeum sp. | reverse complement strand
CGAGCCAACCGCAATTGCCACAACCACAGCAATCGCGAGAACAGCGATTGACGCAGCATAGCTTCCCTTGCTGTTCATGTTGGCTCCTCGCAAAAAGTGTTTTTTTGCACTGCGCTTTGACCGCCCGGGCTGTTTGGATTGAGCGTGTAAAGAACCGTGCATTCGCCGAAGTCAGCGTTTTGCCCTATTGTTTCAGTCACGCCTGGCGTTGAAGCGAGATTCCTCGCATAGTTTCCCGTGACAGCCCTGTCGTATGCTTTTTGCTGCAGCTGCTCGCTGACGCCGCCGCTTTCGTCCGCGGGGCTATACTGTTGCGCCGCGGTACCCAGCACTATTATTACCGCAACAAGTGCGAGAGCCGCGTCCATGCTGAAAACAAACCCGCGATTCATGTTTTCCACACTCTTATCGTAAAGTCTTCCGTTGAAAAGGAATGCGCTTCAAAAGCGTCTTTGAAAACAGGGCCGTCGTGCAATATCACAGTCCTTGTCTCTTCAATAAAGTCAATGTCCGATGGTGGCAGATCGTCTCCCCACTCTGTGCCGCCAAAATAAACGCGCGCCCCGTATCCGTCCGGTATTCCCATCAGCGATTTCGCATTGCTGCTGTTTATTTTTGTTGTGTCAATGCAGTTGTTTAAATAATCTATATGCGTTGTGCTGTCCGCGTCCCGCAGTTCGCAAATTATTTGGTTGCTTGCCGCAAGCATGTTTCCCGCGTTGTCCGCGACGCGCTTCAGGTCGCTTGAAAGTTCCGCACCTTTCTGGTTGTATATCCGCGTTTCCATTGTGTGGAAGAGCAGCCCTATTGCGAGCGTTGCCGCGACAAGCGATATCAGCAGGTCTAAAGTGAAAACCTGGCCTTTCCGCATCCTCATGGCGCCACCCCCGCAAAAATAGTGCCGCCGCATTTGCCTGGGGTTGCCGTAAGGTCCGGGCTTAACTGCATTCCACTGGGGATTACGAACGGCACAAGCGCAAATACAGTCTCTGCAGAGCCTGTTTTTATGTCAACAATAACGTAACTTAAATTCAGGTCCGTGCCTGTGTCCGCGATCTTTATATCGCACTGCTGCAGCCTTGCCTCTCCGGGCACAGCGAGCAGTGGAGGCGTAATTGCAACTGTTGTGCCGCTTTCGCCGTCGTTCAGCGCTGCCGCGGTTGAAAGCGCGGAAGCAACGTTCATTCCTGTCGCGTGCAATTGCTGCCTAACGCTCACTGCTTTCTGCATTGCTGTTGCCTGCTCGCTTACGGCATTCAGCCCTACGAGAATAACCAGTGCGAAGATTATCGCCAGCAGGAGGTCCAGCGAAATTTGGCCTTTGCTCATCCATTTAACTATTGGGTTTTTTTGTATATAAAATTAGTCTTTACGCCGCCGCAGGCACTTTTTTCCATTTTTTTCCTGTGCTTTTGCGTTCGGCGGTTGCGTCGGCGTGGTTTCAATTCTCCCTAAGCGTGATTTTTCGCCGCCGCAGGCTGTTTTGCATGGCTTTTTCCTGTGCGTTTGTGTCTGCAATAGCGACCTTGTGAACCAGCGGGTTCACGAGGCCTCGCAAACCAGCTGGTCGTTGAAAAACCCAACGGTTTTTCGACGCGTCAGAAATCCAATGGATTTCTAACGTTGCAAGGCGGCGTGATTTGATGCTTCCAAGCGTGCTTTTTACAGCCGCGCAGGGGCTGGATTTGCCGCTGTTTTCATTCGCTGCGTGGCCAAATGCCTTATCCTGCTCACTTCTTCGCTATGATGCTTTCGCCAGTCATTTCACGCGGCTTTTGCAGCCCCATTAGTTCCAGGACCGTCGGGGCGATGTCACGCAGCCCCCTCCCTTCCGCAAGCTTTGCTTTGCGCAGCGCAGGGTCGTTTGACACGAGAACGAATGGCACCGGGTTTGTTGTGTGCGATGTCTGCAATGGCTCGCTGTGGTCCTCAAGATTCCCGTGGTCAGCGAAAACAAAAAGCGCATAATCCTTCTGCAGTCCCGCTTCCGCGATGCGCCCGACGCACTGGTCGACTGTTTCCGCGGCCTTCACGCACGCTTCCCATTTTCCCGTGTGCCCCACAAGGTCGCCGTTGACTATGTTCACAACAATGAAATTGTAGCAGCCCTTCTTTATCGCTTCCACCAGCTTGTCTGTTACTTCAAAAGCGCTCATCTCCGGCTTAAGGTCGTATGTTGCAACCTTCGGCGAGTCCACAAGAATCCTGTCCTCGCCCTCGGAAGGCTTTTCCACCTGGCCGTTGAAAAAGAATGTCACGTGCGCGTATTTTTCAGTTTCCGAAATCCTCAGCTGCCGCAAGCCCGATTTGCTTATCACTTCGCCCAGAAGGTTCTTGATTTCAATGTCATCGAATGCAACAAGCGCGTTCATCGGCTTGTAGTATGATGTCATCGCAACATAGCATACTTTCAGCGGCTTTCTTTCCCAGCCCTCGAATTTTTCCTCTACAATCGCCTGCGTCAGCTGCCTGGTCCTGTCTGTCCTGAAATTGAAGAAAATAATGCTGTCGCCTTCCTTAATGCCCTTATACCAAGCGGCTTTCAGGGGCACAATGAACTCGTCTGTTTCGTTTTTCGCGTAGCATTCCTCAATCTTCTTTTCAACATCCTCAAATTGCCCTTCGCACTGCGCGTTCACAATGCAGTCGTACGCTTTCTTCGTCCTCTCCCAACGCTTGTCCCTGTCCATTGTGTAATAGCGCCCGCTCAGAGTCGCGATTTTTCCTACGCCTGTTCCCAATATTTTTTCCTTCAATTTCCGCAGGTGCTTTATGCCGTCGTTCACAGGCGCGTCCCTGCCGTCCATCACGGCGTGCACGAGCACATTGCAGAGTTTCTCTTTTTTGCACAATTCCAGCAGCGCGAACAGGTGTTTCTCGTGGCTGTGCACTCCCTCTCTTTGCACCAAGCCGATTATGTGCAGTGCGCTGTTGTTTTTCCTGCTATTCTCGGCTGCTTTCAGGAAAGCCTTGTTTTTGAAGAATTCGCCTGTCTTGATTGCCTCGTTGATGCGTTCCATTGGCTGGAAAATTATTCTCCCACTCCCTATGGTGAGATGCCCGACCTCGCTGTTTCCCTGGTAGCCTTCCTCAAGGCCGACTGCCTTTCCGCTGCATTTCAACAGTGTGTGCGGGTATTCCTTCATTATTTTGTCTGTGTTCGGTGTTTTTGCGGCAGCAAGCGCGTTCTCAGTTTTGTGCGGGTTATAGCCCCAGCCGTCCCTGATTACAAGGATAACTTTTTTTCCCTCGGTCTTCGCTGCTGCCATTTTTTCCCTCGCCAGAATTATTGCAAAATTTCGCTTTCTTTATTCAATTGCTTCGATTTCGAGTTCTTTCCCTTTCGCGTTGAAAGCCCTGATGCTGCTAAGAGAAAAAGGGAATGCAATTATTAAATGTATTTCGCCGGTTTGCGTGAAAGCCCCCAAATCGCCCCTGCTCGGACGCGCATTCCTGCTTGGATGCGAGTGCACGCTGCCCGCAACGCTCATGTCAAAGGGCAGCAGGTCGAGGCGCAGCGAGCTGCTATCGCTGCCGAAAGTCGCGGGCAGCACCACAAGGTGGTTGATTACGCCCTTTTTGCTTCCGAGCAGCGCAATGAACTCGTCGGGGTAAACGTTTCGCGCGGCTTCCGCGATGTCCTCCAGTGTTCCCCTTTTTATTTTGACCATTCCACCACCCAAAGGCCTTAAACCGCAATTCCATTTTTGCAGGGCGATTCGCGGCCCAACCTATTTTGAACTGCAATTTCCGCGGCAGGGTTCACACCCCTAAATAAAAGAGAAGGGTTGGAATTATTAAAAAAGCCATGCAATTGGTGCGCCGCACTCCGCTGCAGACAGTCAGCAGCCCGATTGCTGTTGCGCTCCCGAACGCCAGCAATCCGGCAGTGCCGGAAAAAGCAAAAACCGCCGCGGTTAGAAAAACAAGTATTGCGGCGTTTATTTTCTTGTAATCCAAGAGGTGGATGCGGCGCAGCGCAGCCCTGGCCAGCATTACTGTTGCAATTGCGCCAAATCCGATTCCTATAAGGCAAGCCGCTGCAATAAACAGCAGCTGCTCTGTGCCGATATCCAGCAATTGTTTCATCGCAACAGCGCTGCCTGTCCGTGTCTTTCCCAGCGCGAAAAGCGTGAAAAAAGAGAGAATCATGTTTGAGGTGTTGATGCCGCCCAGCAAAATCAAGTAATCGCTTGTACGGATTTTCCCAACAATTTTCCTTATTACAAAGGCGGCTTCGCTGCAGCTGATCGCGGGCATGAGCGCCACAAGCGCGCCCCCGAAAAGAGCCACGCAGCCCTGCTTTGCTGCCCTTGCTTTTCCTATGGGCTTTGCGGTTGTTTTCTGCTCGCACAGCTTTTGCTTCTCCCAGACGCTCTTTATAAGCCCGCTTGCGCCGAAGAAACCGCTCATGAGGCAGAACAATGCATTGGCAACATTAGCGCTGCCCCTTAGCACAGCAACGCCAAGCAGCCCACTAAGCAGGATAACCGCGATGCCCAAAAGCATGTTTTTCCTTTTCTCGCCTATTGCCATCATTAGCAGGATTGTGCCAAGGACAAAGGGAATTGCGGCAGGAAAAAAAGCCTCGCCCTTCCGCAGGAACATGGCAAAAAGAGGTCCTGCGGCAACAGCCATCAGGCCGGCTGCCAGCCCGCCGATTATAGTAAGCTGTATCGCAAAAAGCCCTTTTCCCTGCAGCAGCATCCTGTGCCCGGGAAGCACGGAAAGGAATGTTTCGTTGCTCGGCGCGCCAAGCAGGACGCTTGGGACAAAATCCACAAAAGTCTGGACAACGCTCATGCTTGCGATCAACAGCACGCTCGGCAGGTCGCCGTGCGCGGCAAACGCGAGAACAAACATTGCAATCGTGTTCACGTGCAGCCCCGGCGTAAGCCCGGCAATCGTGCCAAGTATGCAGCCCGCGAGAATGAAAAGCAAAAAAGTTTCCAGCATTCCTTCCACAACCACGCGGATTTCAGCCGCCTCGCCGGCTTCTTATAGCCATTTTACCACAGTCCGCTAGTATCCTTGTTGCGGCCGTACCCATTACTGCCATTTTTCCAGGTTTTCCGCCACTATCTCGGGCGCGCCTTCGTACAATTGTATTTTTCCCCGCACAGCCACAAAGCTGTTTTTTTGCAGCAGCCCGCTTTCTTTTTCATCCGGGTTGAAAACAACGCCTTTTATTTTCCCGCTGCCGTCGTTCAGCTGGAAGAAAAGCGCGTTTCCTTTCCTGAAAGCGCTGTCCACTTTCCCGTGCAGCAGGACTGTTTCGCCGGCAATCTGCACGTTGACATCAGAAACCCAGATCTCCTTCGCCTCAAAAAAATATTGCGCGGCGAAAAGCAGCGCTATCCCTGCCGCGGCTGCTGCAATGGAGATTTTAATGATAGCGGTTTCGTCCAGCATCAAAAAACCGCGGCACGAAAAAGGTTTTAAAAAGCAGGAATTTTTCGTGCTTCAACGAAATCAGGCGCAGGGGGCATTAATGCTAATATTTACGGTTTCAAAAGAGGTAGCATTTTCGATTGTTTCCCTGATTCCTTCTTCTTCAGCCGAAAGGTCAAAATCGCTCGCGGGATTTGTGTACAGGCACAGGCTAATTGCGTTTCCGGCGATAACATAATCTATTTTTTGTATGCTGTAAGCAACAGGCATCTTGTCTATTTTCTCAAGCGCCGCAACTTTCAGTATCTCCATTGCGGTTGTGGAATCTTTAATGCTGAAATAATAGCTGACAATATACATTCCGGCCATCAGCACGATAAGCGCGATGATCAGCGTCTCCATGCTTACCTGCCCGTTATTGGACATCAATCACACCAAAAGCATCTTTGGCAACCACAAAGTTGCGGTAAAGTGGGCCTTCCATTGAAGGGCACAGCGGGTCGTGCAGTTCTGCGGCTGCAAGCAGAGGAACGGAACTGCTGCAGTTGAAAGTGCCGACGCCGGCAGCGCATGCCTCGCTTTCGGAGTAACTGCATGTTACCGCTGGCTGCCTGCAATAAAGGTTAGAGACCCGCGCGCTGTAGTCAATCTCCTTGTTTGTTCTATCGCAGGAAATGCCGCTGTTCGCGGGCAGGTACAATTGCACTGTTTTCCTGCTTTCCCCAGGAGACGCCGCCGCCTCGTTTATCGCGTTCGCGAGTTTCTGCGCCGCGATTCTCGCGTCGCCCACGTGCTGCACGTCCTCCGCCGATGCGGTGGATGTTTGTATCAGAAGCGGGTTTGTTATCGTGTTGATGTAAATCAGCGCGATCACTATTATTATGATGAATTCTATGCTGACCTGCGCCTTGCTGTTCATAATAACAAACCATCCCGATTGCAGCCGCAAACAGCCGCTTCTTTCAGAGCAGAATCCTCCAGAGCGCGTCCCCTATAAAAGCAAGCGCGGCGTATGCGATGAATACTCCCGGAACGAACGGCGCGCTTTCCTTCACCATTATGATGTTCTGCAGCTTTTTTCTTTTCACAAGCCCCCGCAGCTCTTTTATTTCCTCTTTTGTGACGCCGCCGGCCCTGAGGCTGCTGACTATTTCTCGTTTTCTCTCAGTTGCAGTGGCTGCCTGCGATAACCTATCATCAACAAACCCCTTAATTAATTTTTTTATGCCAGCTTCTTCAACCCTTTCAACCTTGCCGCCGCTTTCAATTATTGCCTCGCCGGCAATCATTTCCTCCTCCAGTTCCGTGATCTTGATCGCTTTCCGCATTAGCAGCTTGCTCAAAGAGTACAAGCGCAGCAGGAACAGCAGCCCCCAGGCCGCAAGAATGTAGGCGAGCAAAAACGCGGCGTCTTTGAAGTCAGCCGCCAGCGCCGCAACGCAAAGAACAGCCACAACAGCAAACCCAGTGCCGAACAACCGCATGCTGCGCATCACTTTTTCAGTGTGCTTCTTGTGCTCGCCCAATCGCTTCAGCGCGAGGAAAATGCTGTAAGGCAGCATTGCAACAACGCTGAAAACAAAAAGCGTGAAAGGGAATACAGGCAGTTCAATTGGCTGCAGCAGATGTATCTGCAGTAAACCGCTATGATACAGCACGGAAGGGCTGAATGGATTGAGCGCGGCTATTCCCGCAAATAATTTCACGTCGCCGCCCGCCCAGACTCCCGCCTTGTAAAGCAGCAGCGCGAACAGGAATGTTCCTATCGTTGCCAGCAGGCTGTTCGCAAAAATCCAATAATCCCCTGCCCACAAAGCCCAAACCGCGTGCCCAGTGAGTCCAACAGCCACCATTATTGCCGTTAGCCTGTTGCTCACCAAGCGCTCCCTCAAATCGCTGATTGTAGCGATTATGAGTGCGATTAAAGAGAATAAAAAGAAGAAGAGAAAAAGGCCCAAGGAAAGAACCCTCCTTCAAGCGCTTTGCAGCAAAGCCGCAATCGTATTGTCCCTGTAATCGAGTATTTTTCCTTGCGCACTCAACGCAATCCCGCGCAATGCTTCGATTAGCATGGCTGCTGCAGTTGCAAGAATTATGCCGAACAGCGCCATCAGCAAATACTCCAGAGAAACCTGCGCCCTCTCTTCCATGGGAAAAACACTCAGTTGCTTTTAGACACTCTTATTTGTGTCGCAGAACTTGAAAACTGCTATCTGTGCTGTAGTGCACGCAGCAGGCGTGTTCTTCGAAGGGGTGGTGTCACTAAAGGCAGCTATGCAGCCGTTGGCACCAGTTACTGCTGGAGTTGCAATGCAAGCATCGCAGCTTGTTAGTATTGCGCATTTTGCCTGTGCTCTCGGGTCTTTTTGCCCCGCGGTTGTCCCTGTTATCAGCGCGATTGTTATTGCGGCAACTAGCACTGCCCCGCCGATTATGAGTAGGTATTCGAGCGCTCCCTGTCCTTTCTTATCCATTGCTTCAACCTCCTAGATAAGGTTTGAATGCTATCTATTTCTTTTTACTAATTAATAAACCTTGCGTTTTTGTTTTGCGGTTTGCCCCCCGAGTTGCCACTGGCTGCCGCCTCTTTTGAATAATCAAGAAATAGCCCGCCCCAAAAAAGAGGCGGGGTAAAGGAAAAATCTATTTTTACGGTGTTGCTGCTGGGCAGTCTGTTAAAACCGGCAGATTGGCCCATCCGCAGCGGTAAAAACCGCCTTGGTTTGCTGCGCCGGCACCGTCTTGAGCATAAGCGCAACATTTTCCTTTGCCTGATGTGCCGTCTGTCAGTGTGGCGTTTGTTAGCTGGACCGTACCTGCATTAGTACAATCAGCAAAAGTGGCTTTGCCTGCACAGAAAGTCCCGTTTGCTGGGTTTGCGCTTCCGCCAGGCAGTCCCGCAAGCAATGCTATTACTATTGCCGCCACGAGCACTGCTCCGCCGATGAGCAATAAGTATTCGAGCGCGCCTTGTCCTTTCTTTTCCATTCTTTCCCTCCTTTTTGGTTTTTGGATGTTAACCATACTATTTTTTCTGCTTATTAAGCGTTTCCGTTTTTGTTTTTTTCGCCCTTGCTTTTCAGCCGCCTGAAGCCTCGCCGGCCTGGCTGCCTGCTTCTTCCTGCATTCCGGCAGCTGTTTGCTTCAGTATCATTCCGACTACAGCGGCTATTGCTATTGCCGCTACAACAAGCAGGAGCATTTCCAGGCTGCCCTGGGCTTTTTCTTCTTTCAAGAATTTCATGCCATGCCACCTATCAAAGTGCCTGATGCGAACGCTGCAAGGTAATAGCAGGTGAACGCAATTAATAGGAGTATTGGGGTGTATATAATGCTTTTGCTTATTCTGCCTTCCCTTGTGATCGCTATCATTCCGCCGCTGGCGACAACCTCTATTACAAGGTACCCCTGCATCATCAGGGCGATTAGTTTTGTGGCGTTGACAGATTCAGTTATTTGCTCTTTGGTCATTCCGAAGCCAATGCTGCTGTTTATGAAAAGGTTCAGCACTGTTGAAATCAGCCCGAGTATTGCCGGCGCCACAATGCTTCCCGCCGCTACAATGAATATTACCTGCATTGTTGTTTCCGCGATTCTTTCTTTCGCGATCCTGTGCATTGCCCGCACATCGTCGGCTATTTCGTCCAGCACGTCCGCGAGTCCTGCACCGGCTTTTATCGAGTCGATTATTATTGCCACTGTTCTTTTTATGAGAGTGCTGTCAATGTTTTCCGAGAACGCGATAAGGCTGTTTTCAAGGTTTTCGCCTTCCTCCATTTTGCGCAGCACTATTTCCATTTCCTCGCTGAGGTGGCTGTACTCGGATGTCGCGATTTCCCTCAGCGCGAACTCATAGGTGCCGCCTGCTTTCAGGGTGTCAGCCATTTGTTTGAGCGCGTCCGGAAAGTCCGCTTCGATGCTGTCTATTCTCTTTACCGCCAAAAGCCAAGGGTAACCGAGCATGACGTCAATCAGCACCAAAAAAAGAACAAGCGCCATTATGGGTGAAACCGGCAGGCTGAGTGCTGTTATCAGAGTGAACGCCAGTATTGCGAGCGCTAGCGAAACCATGGCTGACAGCGCGACCCATAATTCCGCGGGTGTTCTGAATTTGCTTTGCTGCAGCATCCGCTTGTAATCGTTGAATATTTTCAGCCCCTTTTTTTTGTTTTCTTCCATTTTTCACACCCTCGGCTGCGCGCTCTTGAGGTAGAATATGAATATCAGGAGCACTATCGGCATCACAATCAGGTAAATGGCCGCTATCACAGGCACTGTCAGCGGCAGCATTTGCATTGTCGGCGCAGCCGCCTGTATCGGGCTGTTTCTTATGCCGCCAAGGATTGAGATCATCACGGGGAGCACGATTGCGCCGAAAATGAAGATAACCCCGAAAAAGTTTGCCTTCATTCCGAATTCTTTTATTGCCATTCTCAGGTCGAATGAAACGTCCGCCGCTATTTCGTTCATGTTTTCGCTGAGGTTGCCGCCTGTTTTCAGCGCCCTGATGATGTGTATGAGAGCGTTCCTCAGAGCCCTGCTCTGCGTGCGCAGCGCGAGATGCCTCAGCGCGTCCTGCGTGTCTGTTCCTTCCTCTACCTCTGTTATTACCTGGCTGAATTCTTCGCTCAGCGCGCCGTATCCCGCTGTCGCAACAGCCTGTATCGTCCTGTACAGCCCTATTCCAGCCCTCAGTTCCGTCGCCATGTGCCTCAGAGCGAACGGCAGTTCGATGCTGACTGCGTATCCCCTTGCGATTGCCCTTTGCTTCGGGACCATGAGCATTATTACCGCGGTGGCGATAAAGCAGATGATTGGCGCCAGTATGCAGAGCAGTATGCGCAGCGGCAGCGCCATTGTTGTCAGCATCAGCAGTGCCGCTGTCACCAGCAGGGAACATAGCAGCACTATTGTGGATGCAGCCACTGTCAGCGCGAGATATTGCTTGCTGCTGTAGTGCATGTTTGCGCTGTAAAGGTAGAACGCCAGCATTTCTGTTTCAGGCAGCTTGCTAAGCGCGTTCGCAATGAACTTTGTGAACCCGCCCAGCCTGATGTAGACTCCCGCGAGCGCTTTTATCATTTTGGATTTCACTTCGCGCAGCTCTTCTATTGTCTGTATTTCTATTTTTGCCGTAGAGCCCTCTGCAATCATCCCCCTCAGTTCTCTCAGCGTGCCGCCGACTTCCTCGAACTCGACTCCTTCAGCCCTGTATTTTTCCCGCATTCTTTTTACTATTTTGTCGACTTTTTCCATGTCGATTTCGCTTGTCAGGCCGCTTTCTCTTGCCAATGCTTTTTCTTTCAGCGCGGAATATTCTTCCTTTCCCGCTATTTTCTTTTTCAAAGCGTCCAAGTCAGGCATTACGATGCACCCTTCCGCAGGGTATACTGCTGTGTCGCTTTTTTAACGTCGAACTGGTCCCTTATTCCCCTTTTCACAAGCTGTTGGAGGAAAGCGCTTCTTTCCTTCCATTCCATTTCGATGCTTGCCTTGTCCATTCCAGTGAAATCCTGCAGGACTTTTATGAACTTTATCGGAATATCCGTGCTTTCGATAATGTCTTTCGCAGGATCCCGCTGGAAAATGCTCTGTGTCTGCGCGTGCTTCAGCAGTACTCCGCTTACCTC
>JAPLVT010000047.1 GCA_026396975.1 Candidatus Iainarchaeum sp. | reverse complement strand
CATGATTTGCGTGCACGAGTGCCCTGTAAAGGCAATAGAGAAAGAGGTTGAAAAAAAATGACCAAGAAGGTTATCGAAGGCTCGGATGCCGTTGCAATTGCCGCCAAGCTGTGCAGGGTGCAGGTTTTCCCCATGTATCCGATTACGCCGTCAACCCATATTCCCGAAAGAATTGCGGAATTCATTGCGAACGGCGAATTAGATGCTGTCATGGTTGATGTTGAATCCGAGCACAGCGCTGCCTCGGCAGTGATTGGTGCGGCCGCATCCGGAAGCAGAACATTCAATGCAACAAGCAGCCAGGGGCTTGCTTACATGTTCGAAATGCTCCCTATAATAAGCGGCCTAAGGATGCCAACTGTGATGGCTGTTGCAAACAGGGCTTTGAGCGCGCCGCTGAACATCTGGAACGACCACAGCGACTCTGTCAGCTGCAGGGACCAGGGCTGGATACAATTGTACGCGCACACAAGCCAGGAAGCGCTCGACACTATTATTCACGCTTACAAAATCAGCGAGGACAAGGGAGTGCTGCTGCCAACAATGGTCAATCTCGATGGCTTCATGCTCACGCATGTTTTCGAGCCGATTGACTTACCTGAGCAGAAGAAGGTTGATGCGTTCCTGCCTCCTTTCAAGGCGCCGTACGTGCTCGACCCGAAAAACCCGATTACAATCGGCGCTGTCGGATTCCCGGACACTTACATGCTTTTCAAGAAAGAGCAGCAGGAAGCGATGCTTGCGTCGCTTGAGGTTATAAAGAAAGTGAACAAGGAATTTGCAAAAGAATTCGGCAGGGGCTATGGAGACGGGCTGCTTGAGCTTTACAGAATGGAAGACGCGCAATTCGCGCTTGTGGGAATGGGTGGATTGTGCGGAACAGCAAGAGTCGCGGTTGACGAAATGAGAAAAGAGGGAAAGAAAGTCGGGCTGATAAGAGTCAGGGCGCTGCGGCCTTTCCCGCGCAAGGAACTGCAGGACGCGATGCGCAACCTGCAGGGAGCTGCCGTGATAGACAGGCATGTTTCGCTCGGGTTCGAGGGACCGCTTTTCACGGATGTAAGGAGCACTATTTACTGCAATGACATAACGATAACGAATTACATCGCCGGATTGGGCGGAAGGGATATCACTGTGCAGCACCTGAAAAAAGCGCTCAACAATTTGATCGAGGGAAAGCCAAGGGGAGAGTGGCTGCTGTAAAAGAGCCTTTTCTTTTACGAAAAGAAAATCCTCGTGAAAAGAAAAAAATTGTGGTTTTTATGGAAAAAGGAAATAAGGGCAGGATGGTAATGGGAATTCCCTATGAGGAATACTTCGCAAGCGGGCACAGGGCTTGCAGCGGATGCGGCGAAGCTGTTGTAATAAGGCACGTGATGAAAGCAGCGGGGCCGAACACTATTGCTGTGATGGCGACCGGCTGCATGGAAGTAATTAGCACGCCATACCCCGAAACCGCGTGGAAAGTGCCTTGGATTCACGTTGCATTCGAAAACAACAGCGCAGTGGCATCGGGAATTGACGCAGCACTGAAAACGCAGGGGAAAAGGGAAGGAGTCAACCTCCTTGTGCTCGGGGGGGATGGGGCTTCCTTTGACATTGGCTTTGGCGCGCTAAGCGGTGCGATTGAAAGGGGGCACAAATTCACTTACGTTTGCACTGACAACGAGGCTTACATGAACACAGGCGTGCAGAGAAGCGGCGCGACGCCGTTCCTCGCGAACACTACAACCTCGCCCGCGGGCAGCAAAGTGCACGGAAAGCAGGAGCCGAAAAAGCCGCTGCCGCTTATTGTGGCTTCACACGGCGCGCGCTACGTTGCAACCGCTTCGCCTGCGAACATACTTGATTTGCACAGGAAAATGAAAAAAGCGCTTGGGGCCGAAGGACCTTCTTTTATCCTTGCTTACTCGCCTTGCCCGACAGGATGGTATATCGCGGGCGAAAACAGCATTGAAATCGCGCGGCTAGCAATCCAGACAAGGATTTTCCCTGTGTACGAGATTGAGAACGGCGTGCTCAAGTTCACGCAGAAAGTCGAGAAAGAGGCCGCAAAGCCAGTGAAAGAATACCTGCAGATGCAGGGAAGGTTCAAGCACCTCAGCGCGGAGGAAGTAGAGCGCATACAGAAATACGTCGACGAGCGATACGAGTTCCTGCTCGGAATCGAAGGAAAAAAATGCTTCGACGTCCTGTTCTAATGGTTGAGCGAGCGCTGTTCTGTCCTCGCAAGCTCTTCCACGCTCAGCCTCGCTGACAAATAAGCGATTGTGCTTTCCGCACCCTGGTTCAGGTTGACTTCTGTCTCAGTGAGGCCGTCGAAGCAGCCGCCGTTTGTTTCGTCGTAAAGCTTTGCTCCGAGCGAGTTTCTGCCGAAAAACCACTCAAAAGCAGTCAGCGCTGTTTTCTTGTAGCGCTCTTTTCCGTTTGCCTTGAATGCCGCGACAGCGGCCTCGACCATGCTGCTGGCTTCGATCGGCTGCTGGTCAAAAAGCGCTTTTGCGCCGCCCTTTGGAAGCCAGCCGTTCTGCCCAACAGGAATGAAAATTTCACCTTCTACTGTTTTTTCCTCCAGAAAGCGGAAGCTTTGCTCCGCGGCATCCAGGAAACGCCGCTCTTTCGTGGACTCGAAAGCGAGGAAGAGCGCGTGCGGCAGCCGCGCGTTGCAATAAGTAAGCGCGTCCTCAAACCAGAACCAGCCCTCGGAGCTGCTTTGTTGCAGGAGCGCAAGCAGCTTGTCCCCGAGCAGGATAATTTTCTCTTTCAGGTCGGATTGCTCGGGCTTTGCATGAAAATAATGGTGCAGGCCCATTAACGCGAAAGCGACAGGCCGCGCGTCTTCCAACTTGCTTATATTCTGGAGCGCGTCGTCAAGCATTTTTTTCGCGGTCGCCTTTGCGTTCTCATAAAGCCTGCTGTCGACAGCATAGCCGCATGCCCAAAGCGCCCTGCCGTAACAGTCCCAGGTCGGCTCTTCCTGCACGAAAGCCCTTTCGAAAGAAACAGTGTTATGGAATATTCCATCGGGCTGCTGGGTATAGTGCAAAAATCCGAGGTAAATCATCGCAAGCGTCTCACTGTCCATGCCGTTAAGCAGGTTGTGGAAGCGCAGCACAGCAATAAGCGCCCGCGCGTTGTCATCCACAGTATAGCCGCTTTTGTAGCTTACAACGCCGTGCGTCGCGTGCTGTATTATTCCCGTGCTGTCCGTGAGCAGCCGCAGATGGTTTAGCTTTACCGGCGGCAGATTCTGCAAATCGATTTGTTGGTGCATAAAATAAGATTAAGCCTTAAAGTTCAATTTAAGTGTTTGCCCGCGCGCGACTTTGCGCATTAAGCCACGGCCGTGGTGCTGTAGCGTGCGCAGCGCCGGCGGATGTCACTTGCCGCCGAAGCGGTCGATGTGCATTACTTCCCCCAGGCTGCGCTTCGGCACGTGCAGCACTCCTTTCTCATCGACCCAGTAATCGAGCTTTCCGCCCTTCGTTTCCCCTGCCCTCGGCTTTTCTTTCGGGTAGCCGAGCGCGATCGCGAGCGGCAGCGCATAGTTGTTTGGTATTCCAAGAATGCCCTTGATTTTTTCCCTTTCAATCGCGCCCATTATGCAGCTTCCGACGCCTGCTTCGAGCGCCGCAAGCGTTATCGCCTCAGCCGCAATCCCGACATTCGGGCCAGTGTATTCTTCGCTTGCCCGAGCCCTGTCCGCGATAATGATAATGAAAGCCTTGGGCTCTTCCCCCTGCACCCGGCCTTTTTCCCTCACCGCGCCGCCGAAGCGGACAGCCTCGTTGACCTTTGCAGCCTGCCCCTTATTGTGCACTATTATGAATTCGAGCTCCTGCGTGTTCCGTGCGCTCGGGGAAACGCGCGCGGCGTTAACGCATTTTTTGAGCAGAACGAGCGGGACAGATTTGTCCCGGAAGCGCCTTATTGTGCGCCGCTTCAAGATAAGGTTGTATGCCCCCATACCCATATTTTTTGTTGATTAAAAAAGTTATTAAACTGAATCTCACACCTATTTGAATTGCTTGCATTTAGGGGGGGTCGCATGCCGACTAAAAAACAGCAGTTAAAAAAGTGGGTTGACAAAAAGGAAAAGGAAGAGCCGCTGAAGGAAACTGAAGAGCACGAGCGCGAGCTTGAAAAGGAAGAGGATGACATTTACGACAAGGAAGAGCGCGAGGAACAGATGGAAGAGGATGAAATCAGCCCAGGCGAAGCCGGGTTTGTAGAGGGGTATGAGGACACCGAAATAGAGGAATGCGGCGCGTGCAAGGGCGAGCTGGATTTGGACAATGCGGTTGAAAGGGAAATAGACGGAAAGACATACATTTTCTGCAGCAAAAAATGCGCCGAGACATTCGAAAAAAGAAAAGCGCGCGACTGAAAAAAAAAGCGCTTGCATGCTATGAAAATTAATTTCATCGCTTTCGACAGTTTGGGGGTAAAGAGCAGCTGCACGCAGGTGCGCACCAAAGACGTTACTATCACAATAGACCCGGGGATAGCGGACGAGGTCGACTCTTTTCCATTGCCGCACGGGCAGCGCTGCGATTTGGCCGGCAAATACGACGAGCGGATAAGGCGCGCTTGCAGCCAGAGCGATATTGTGGCAATAACGCATTACCACTATGACCATTTCATCGACGAGGGAGACAAGCGGCTGTACGGCGGAAAAATCCTCTTGATAAAGCACCCAAAAAATAAAATCAACCATTCGCAGGAAGGCAGGGCTGCTTCTTTCCTTCCGAAAGCAGAAAAGCTTGCGAAAGAAATTCATTTTGCGGACGGCAAAGAGTTCAGGTTCGGCAGCACGATTGTGCGATTCAGCAAGCCGCAGTGGCACGGCCCGCAGGGAACAAACCTCGGTTTTGTGCTGATGGTAAGCGTCATCGAGGGAAAAGAAAAATTGCTTTACACCTCTGATTTGAACGGGGTTTATCTGCGCGAACAGGCGGATTCCATAATAAAAGAAAAGCCTACTTTTTTGATTCTGGACGGCTTCCCAACCTACCTGCTTGGCTATGTAGCCTCTTTCGCAAACTTCAAGAAGGCGATTGAGAACACAGTGAGAATAATAGAGCACACACGCTGCAGGTGGTATGTTATCGACCATCACCTGCTGCGCGATTACAGGTATCCTGAGTTGTATTGGGAGGTTTACAAAAAAGCGAAAAGGCTCGGCAAGCGCGTGTGCACAGCAGCGGAAATGCTTGGGGAAAAGCCCGCGGTCCTGAGGGCATACGAAAAAAACGGCCCGACGCGCTGGGTTGAATGGGAAGATTTTTCTTTCCAAAAGCTGAATAAATTAATTGCGGGCGCGCGCAAAAAAGCGGGGGCTGCTAGGCAATGAAAAACGAGGAAGTCGCAAAAATATTTTTCGAGGTAGCCGATATTCTCGAGATGCAGAACGTGCAGTGGAAGCCGCGCGCTTACAGGGCAGCCGCTTTTGCGATAGAGTCCCTTAGCGAGCCTGTCGAGGAAATCTACAAAGGGGGCGGGCTGAAAGCCCTGGAAGAAATTCCCGGAGTCGGCGAAGCCATTGCAAAAAAAACTGAATAGATTATCAAAAAGGGCAAACTGCATTATTTGGACGAACTCAGGAAAAGCATGCCGATTGACGTTGAAGCCCTGAATGCTGTTCCGGGGCTCGGGCCGAAAAAACTTATGCTGCTTTACAAAAAGCTTAAAGTGCGGAACATCGAAGATTTGCGCAAAGCAGCGGAGCAGCACAAAATAATGAAGCTCCCTGGTTTCGGCGAAAAAAGCGAGATGGAAATTTTAAAGTCAATTACGGCAGACGGCAAGGAAAAGGAAAGAGTGCCGCTTGAAAAGGCGCTTCCTGCTGCGAATGAAATAGTGCGGCTGCTGCGCAGGCTGCCTGAGGCACAAAAGGTCGAAGCAGCCGGAAGCATCAGGAGAAAGAGGGAGACAATCGGCGACATTGACATTCTTGTTGCATCGGAGCAGCCCGAAGCTGTTTCAAAGGTTTTTGTTTCAATGCCTTTGGTGCAGAAAGTGTTGGCAAGCGGCGAAACGAAAAGCAGCGTTGTGCTGCGCGGCGGAATGCAAGCTGACCTCAGGGTCGTAAAGCCGCTACAGTGGGGCAGCGCGCTGCAGTACTTCACCGGCAGCAAGGCGCACAGCATCGAGCTGCGCAAAATCGCCATAAAAAAAGGGCTGAAGCTGAGCGAATACGGCGTTTTCAGGGGCAGCAAGGTTGTCGCAAGCAAAACAGAGGAGGATGTTTACAATGCGCTTGGCTTGGATTACATTCCGCCTGAAGAAAGGGAGAACGAGGGCGAAATAGAGGCTGCGATGAAAAAGTTCGTGGAAAAAAAGAAGCAATAGCTTTTAAGCAACAACCAACAGAATTTTTTCGGCGATGATGAGGTCAACGGCAAAAGCATAAGGCAATGATTATGAAAATTCAACTTTTGTATATTTTGGATTGCCCGTGGTGTGTAAAAACTAAGGAACTAATCAAAGATGGCTTGAAAGAACTTGGCGCAAAAGCAGATGTTGAAGAAATTCTGATTGACTCGGGTGAAAAAGCGGAAAAGTACAAGTTTGCAGGCTCGCCGACAATAAGGATTGATGGAAAGGACATTCAAGAACAAATCAGCAAAGCCAGATGCCTGCCCTGCGAAGAACTTTCCGAACAAAGCAAGGGAGCAACTGAATTCGTTAAACAGGAATGCAAATGCGGATGCAGAACCTATTCCTACAAAGGAAAACAGTATCCTTACCCGCCAAAAGAAATGATTAAAGAGGCTATTAAATACAGCATAGCACTAAAGCAATGACGATAAGAGCTTTGCCCAAATGATATGATGCAGGAGTTTGCCTACTTTTTGAAATACCACGCGGCCAAAATCATTAGTATTTCCACTAAAATCAGCCAAGAATAAATGTTCCAATTAATCATGGCAGTGAACAATAAGAGGACGGTTGCAATAGCAGTCAGCGCCTGGTCTTTATCTATTTTCTTCATGATACGCAATATGGTTGAAGTGCTTAATAACTTTTGTCCCAGCAAACGATTAGATTCAGCGTAACCCACTGAACCCAAAAACCGTTAATTTTAAGGCATTAACACCATCGATATTTAAAGATATGAAACAAAAAACGAAAATTGTAATCGCGGCAATTGCCTTATTCCTGCTTTTGCTTGCCTGGGCGCCATGGCTTAACGACCAAGCACTGCACGACAAGATCCTGCAAGAAAGAGGCAGAAAGGACGGCACAATCGTTCCCGAAAACAAAATAATTGGAAGTGAAGAAGCTTTACAAGAGCTAAAGGAAGAAAGTCTAAAGATGGGCATAACTGATGGTATCCTAGTCTGCGATTATAAGGTCCAATGGTTTCCCTTTGGGAGATATGTCGCGAGTTGCGAAGGCGGTTACTTTGTAACGCTCTGGGGCCAGATGATGCCTTAAATCTTCCAGAAAACGTTATATTTTTACCATCATCACCATTGGATACTGTAGGCGATGATGAGGTCGTCGCTTGAAAATTGGTAGGTGTTGCCACTAAAGGAATAGAAGGAGAAAAAAAGAAGACTAGCTATAATTCGGAAAAAGAGGCAAGGGCAGATTTAAAAGAATTGCCCGTTTCTATTTGTAGTATGCCAACTCCAAAGCGCAGAAGGTTTTTGATAAGACAAAACCAAAAAAGAAGACATAAAAGGTTGCTACCGCAAAGGAAATCTCAAAGCAAGTTGGGTGAAGTCATAGTAATCCGATCAACTCCTTTAGAGACTTATTTTGCTAGGTTTGAAAGAGGGACCATGGATAGAAAAGAAAGAGAATCAAATTCGCTTAGAAAACAAGCGATAAGTGGCTTGAGCCAACCCAAAATACATGTGCTTTTAGAACTTGAAAGAAGGATGGATGAATCACATCGTGCAATCTCAGGGAATGGATATTATCCGTATCCTAGCGGCAGTGCAATTAATGCGCGCGCAAGGGCATTTGATGATATGTTGCAAGGAATAATGGTAAAATACGAAGAACTAATAATGAATGGGATAGCCAATGTTAAAAAAGCAAAGTGAACAAACAATGAACAAAAAACAACCGCACAACTAAAGGACGCTTTGCTGAGCAAGAAATAAAGCTATTTTTTAATGTGTTATCGCACATACTGTAAATAGGCGATGATTAGGTTAATCTCTTACTAGAGCAAGGCTTTATATATGGGCAATTAATTGTTTTATTATGAAAAGAGAAAAACTTATCTTATTTTCAGTTTTCATTGCAGTCTTTTTTATCGGTGGGTGCGTGAACCCGCCAAGTAATGGTGTTTCTAATAACCCAACAGGCAAGGCTGTTTCTACTCTTGATTTTGCAAAATGCCTTACTGAAAAAGGCGTGACGGTTTATGGTTTCGGCACTAGCTGGTGCACGTTTTGCACTGAACAGGAAAAAATGTTTGGCAATGCATGGAAAGACCTGAATTATATCGAGTGTTCAATATCTGAAAAC
>JAPLVT010000115.1 GCA_026396975.1 Candidatus Iainarchaeum sp. | reverse complement strand
TCTGCTGCGCTACAACGAGCTTCAGTCGCTCCCAAAGCCGTACGCTGACCTTTCTGGCGTGCAGCGCCTGTGCTATTCGCTGCAGTCCAATGTCAGGGAATTTTTGGCGGGGCAGGAGGCGGTTCAGGCTGCAGAGCAAAGTTTTGCGGAAGCAGGGCGGCTGCTTTCAACGCTGCGGCTGGCCAATGCGAGGGACAGCGCTGTTGCAAGCGATGCAGGGCTGCGCGATTTTGAGTCGGATTTTGCATACTTTCAAGGATTTTTCAGCGGCGGCAGTCTTTTGCCTGACAAAGCCATGCCAATAATTGACGAATTTCAAAGCGGCCTGGCAAGGCTCGCGGGTGATTTGCGTGCCGCGGTTGGCGAAGCCGCAAGGCGTTTTGCGGAAAAAAATGCCGTTGTTTCTTTCAGGCAGTTGGATGGCGGAGGCGAAATTGTTTCCGTTGAATTGTACAATCCGTTCCCTGAAATTGCGGGGGCTTTGACTGTTGAGGTTCCAGTTGATGCGCCTGTTGGCAGCCTTCTTCTTTCAACCCCGAATGTCATCGGCCTGCGCCGCAACGGCAGCAAGCTGATTGTCGACCTTAATGGCCTGCCTTCAGGGAAAACAATGCTGCAGTTTAGCACAGCAGAAACAGTTGAAGTAAGCGAAGGCGCTGCGGAGATTGTTTCCATGAGCGAAAGCCAAGCCCTCGCGAGCAAGCGCGTCTCTGTGCGCTGCAAGCAGCAGCTGCCTGCGGTGCAGGTGAAAGTAACGCTGCTTGACTCGAACAGCCTGTTTTTCGACAAGATAATTGTTTCTCTCGGCGGGAGCCAAGTGCAGCACTTGCAATACGGCAATTCGATTTCTTTCGTACTTCAGAACTGCAGCGGCGCACAGGAGGCAACAGTGCAGTTCAGCGTTGCGCAGCCGCTGTCGTTAAGCGTTTCCCTGTTGGATGAAAAGCAGAATCCCGCGGGCAATGCCGTGCTCAGCTATAACCTTGACATTTACAACAGAATGCCGATAACCTCGCCGAAAGGCGCCATGATTTCTGTTCCAATGCGGATTGACGAAAACAGCATTTTGGGCATAGAATTGTTAAACAGCGGCGGCGGAAACGAAGAATTCTCGCTCACGCCGGGCGGGAAAATTGCCTTCGAACTTCCCTCGGCATTGCAAGCCCTTCAGGGAGTTGGCTTTTTTATTGTAATCACCGGCAGAAGCGGCGCAATCCCTGGCGCAGTGCTTTTGCAGGCTGCCGCTGACCAGAATTATGGTGCGGGCTCCGCAAAGGATGCAGCGCAAAACCTGCAGCAGCAGCTGGAATTGTTAGGGGCTGGCATCGCTGATGCCGAAAAAAAGATTTCCGCGCTGGAAAAGATTTTTGCGGGCGCGAGTGAGAGAGACCTTATTGCCGCGAAATACATCCCGCCGATAAGCAGCGCCGAGCTGGACAGGCTGAAATTGCGCCTGAAGGACCTGAGCGCGGCGCTTGCAAAGAAAAGCGTGCTTGACTTTTATGCGTTGAGCGAAAAAGGCGATTTTAACGGTGCGATGCAGAAAGCAACGCAATTCCAGGGCAATCTTCCTGCGCAGCAGCAGGAATTACAGCAGATAAACTCGGAGTTGGAAAACGCGCTGAACGCTGTAAAGGAAGACGCCTTCTCCTCCTACAACAGCGCTACAGCGCTGTTCAACAATGGCACTGGTGGCAGCGAAGCTGAGGCGGAACTTGAGAAAGCAAAAGAAGCCCTTGGGGAGAAAGATTATTTGGCTGCTGTTGTTGCGTCAAAAAAAGCCGCAGGGCTGATGGCACTGCCGCCCGCAAAAGTGGGAATCGATTTTCCCGTACTGCTGCTGCCTTGTGGGATTGCAATAGCCGCTGTTGTGGCGGTCCGCTTCAGGAAGAAAAAGAGGGCTAAGCAGAGGGGCAGGCAGGTGAGAAAAATATTGCGTGGCTGGAGCGAAGAATAAAAGCGGCCGGCTTATTCGACCGGCTTTTCCCTCATCAGGTAATAGTACACGCCTGCCGCGATTATCAGCAGTACTATTCCCGCGTAAATCGCAGGGCTTATTTCTTTTTCCTTGAATTCCACGAAGCTGCCCTGGCACTTGGCTTCCGTGAGATTAACATCAGTGTAGGTGACAGTGCAGCCGATTGGGAACCTGCCTGCGCTGCCGCTCGCGACAGTGAACGGCAGGTAAGCGGTTTCCTTTGAAGAAACCAAAGGTGCTTCCCTGTCAGGCATTGAAAGCAGCGTTACGCCGCCTGGCATCTGCAGGTCAATCCTCAGGTCATACAGGTCGTCCATGCCGATGTTCTTTACCGCAAGTCGCAGGTCAATCGGTTGGCCGACTGTGTTGACTTCCACAGGCTTCACTATGAATGCCTCTATTTTCCTGTCGGGTTCCCTGACATCCAATGAAACAAGGTTTCCAAAGCGCTGCTCTTCCTCCCCGAACTCGTTCTTGTAATAGACAATCGCGGGCGGCAGCGTTATCCTTGTCGCAACCCGCGGCTTTATAACATAAGTAATCACCATTGACTCGCCGGGCTTTACGAAACCGTTTTCTTCGGTGTTTCCTTCCACTACCACAAAGGCGTTTTTGTCCTCTGCGAGCGGCCGCGCAAAGCGCACTTCGGCGAAGGCAGCGGCACTGCCCTCGTTATGTAGAAATACAGTTATTTTTGTTTTTTCGCCTATTACAAGCGATTCCTTTTCAGCGCTTGTTATGAAAGCGCCTTTCGCCTCAAAGTCCACGGTGTTGTACAAGCCGACCATTGAATTGCCCGCAAGCACTGTCTTTGTGATGCTGTCGGATGTCCCCATGCAGATATCAAGCGCGTTTTCCTTCTGCAGGTCCAATTCCCCCGTTGGAAGCGCTATCCTTGCCCAGCAGGCGCCGTCATGGCATTTGAAGTCAGCCACCCTCAATTCCGCTATGCGGCTGCCGTTCAGGTTAACATTCACGTCTGCTGCCCCTTCCTGCACGGGATAGAACTGCACGGCGAGCGAGAAAATCGGGTAAACAGAAGGGTTTTCCGCGTTTATGTCAAGTGGCAGCAGGAATTGCGCCTGCTCGCAGCCGACCATCTCAGGCCCCTCCACCGCAAAATCATTGTAGCCCATTTCCGCAAAGCTGCGCTCAAAAAGCGTTTTCGCGCCCGCGCTGCCTGCGAACAGAACCAGCAGGAGCAAGAAAGTCCACTTATGCATAGTCGCGCTTTTCAAACTTTTACACCCCTATTTGAAAACTCGCTAATAATATGCTGCATTGCCTCTTTTATAGTTTTCCCACCCTGCGCCTCGATAACCTGTTCCTTCCGATAGTTCGCGGCCACGCGCTTCCTGCAGTAGCCGATGCTCTCGCAGAACACGTTGTCCTGCACTTTCTCCTC
>JAPLVT010000010.1 GCA_026396975.1 Candidatus Iainarchaeum sp. | reverse complement strand
GCTTTCCGAGGCCTCAGGAACCTGCTGGTTCCTAAGGCACATCGCAAACCAGATGGTTTGCAATGTGGGCAACTTACACTTTTTCTTTCTTTTATAAAAGAAAGAAAAAGGGCAGTTAGTTTATTAAAGAAAAACGCAGTTTTAATAAAAGGGAAAAAATATGCCTGACAGGCCAATGGGTCCGAGCATTCTTTGGTTTAGGGACATAGGAAAGAACGATGTCGCAATAGTCGGCGGCAAGGGCGCAAACCTCGGGGAGATGGCCAACAGGAACTTTCCAGTTCCGCCGGGATTTGTTGTAACAGCAGACGCCTATTTCAGGTATCTGGACGAGGAGGACATCAGGGAAAAGATTGTAAGCGCAATCGACGCCATCGACGTGGAGAACACGAAACAGCTGGAGGAGGCAAGCGCTGAAGTCCGCAGGCTGATAAAGAGGACAAAAATGGGCGCCCCGCTCGCAATGGAAATAAGGAAGGCTTACCAGCGGCTCGGGGAAAAACAGCTCGCCTGGATGACTTCGAGGGAGGAAGACTTTGTCGCGGTTAGAAGCAGCGCAACCGCGGAAGACCTGCCGGAAGCGAGCTTTGCGGGGCAGCAGGAAACATACCTTAACATCAAGGGGCCTGACAATGTGGTTGACGCAGTGCAGAGATGCTGGGCGTCACTTTTCACAGCAAGGGCTGTTTATTACAGGAAGAAAAACAATTTTCCCACGGACCAGGTCGGGATTGCTGTCGTAGTGCAGAAGATGGTGGACAGCAGCATCAGCGGAATAATGTTCACTGCCGATCCAACCGGTGATGAAACAAAAATGGTCATCGAGGCTGGATTCGGTCTCGGGGAAGCCATCGTGAGCGGAAGCGTTACGCCCGACACTTACATCATCGACAAGGGCGGCATGAAATTGCTTGAGAAAAAAATCCACCAGCAGGAATTCAAGATAGTGCGCAAGGGCAGGGAGAACGTAAAGGAGAAACTCGCGGCGGCTGTAGCAAAAAAGCAGAAGCTGCCCGACAAGAACATTATGGAGCTCGCGAAGATGGGGCGGCAGATAGAGCAGCACTACCGGAGGCCGCAGGACATAGAATGGGCGATCGACAAGGAAAGCAAGGAACTTTTTATCGTGCAGAGCAGGGCTATTACCACGCTTGGAATGAAGAACAAGGTTGAGAGCCAAAAAGCGAGGAAAAAAAACCTTTCAGAGTTCGAAGACAGGATTATTCTGAGGGGGCTTGCGGCATCGCCTGGCGCAGCCAGCGGCTTTGTGCGTGTAGTGCTGAACGAGGCGCAGATGCAAAAAGTGCATGAGGGCGACATTCTTGTCGCGAAAATGACCTCCCCCTCATGGGTGCCGATAATGAAGAGGAGCAAGGCGATAATAACAAACGAGGGCGGAATAACCTGCCACGCCGCGATTGTGAGCAGGGAACTGGGGATACCGTGCGTTGTCGGCACAGAGAAAGCGACTGAAATCCTCGAGGACAACGACATTGTAACAGCGAACGGCTTTGACGGAGTGGTTTACAAGGGTGAGATTGAGATTGAAAAGCCGGTTATTGAAAAAGCAGTGATAATTGAGAGGGGGGATGTTGACAAAATAGAGAAAGTGCTTGAAGCCGAGGCTGAACTTGAGGAAGAGGAGAAGAAATTCGGCAAACCTGAAGAAAAGCCCTCAATTGCGCTGCAGGAAATCGCGGAAGAGGCCGAGCAGCACGCGGAATTCGAGGAACGCGTGGAGGAAGAGCGCAGGGAAATCGTTGAAGAGGCTGGCGAGGAAGCAAGGGAGATAGTTAAAGAGTACGGTAGTGTTGAAGCGGAAAAAATGCCCGAGAAAGATCTTGTGTAGGAAGAGTAAAATATTGTGGATTTGCTTAAGCGCGTTGACGTAAAAGTTAAGGTTAATGTTGCGCTGCCGGACGCGGCCGAACAGGCCGCAGCTACAGGCGCCGACGGGGTGGGATTGCTGAGGGCAGAGCACATGATTACCGCGGGCGGAAAGCATCCCGCGGAATACTTGAGGAAAGGGCAGAAAGAAGGGCTGGTAAAAGCAGTTAAAGAGGGAGTGCGGAAGGTTGCGGAACAATTCAAAGGCAAGCCTGTTTGGTACAGGACTTTTGACGCGCGCACAGACGAGTACAGGGAACTCGCAGGCGGCGACAAGGAGCCCCACGAGGAAAACCCCGTGCTCGGATGGCACGGGATAAGAAGGGATCTGGATGAGCCGGAAATGCTGAAAGCGCAATTGCAGGCCATAAAGGAACTGGCTGAAGAAGGGCTTGATAATGTCGGGGTAATGCTGCCTTTCGTGCAGAGCGTTGAGGAAGTAAAGCAGGCGAAAGCGATTGCAAGGGAGATCGGCATGCTGCCCGAGAAGAAAAAGCCTGCTTTCGGGGTTATGGTTGAAACACCCGCGGCAGTATGGGTTATTGACGAGCTGATTGGAGAGGGCATTGATTTTATCTCTTTTGGAACGAACGACCTCACACAGCTGACGCTCGGCATTGACAGGAACAATGAAAAAATACAGAGATGGTTCACCGAGCTGCATCCCGCGATAGTGCGGCAGCTGCATTACGTTATAAAAAAGTGCAGGGAAGCCGGCGTAAAAACAAGCATCTGCGGGCAGGCGGGAAGCAACCCCGAAATGGTGAAGCAGCTGGTGCGGTTCGGCATTGAGAGCGTGAGCGCCAACATTGATGCCGTGGAAAAAATAAGGGAAATAGTGCTGATTGAAGAGAAAAAGCTGATTCTGGACAAGGGCTGAAAAAGCTACAAAAAAGCAAGGGTATTAATCCTTTCTTGGCACTCTTTTTTCACATGTTAAAAATCGACCTGAAGGGCGCAGTAGCCGTCATAAAGCAGGAAAAAGCGCGGCTTGTGGCAGTGCAGGCGCCAGAGGGCCTGAAGCCGCGCCTCGCCAGCATCATGGAGGAGATTGAAGAGAAAAGCGGCGCAAGAGCCTTCGCTTTTTTGGACCCGTGCTTTGGTGCATGCGATGCCGCTGACGAAAGGGCGAAAGCGTTGGGCGCTGATTTGCTGCTGCACTTTGGGCACTCGCAGCTGCTTGCAAAGCACGCACTTCAAACAATTTACCTGCCGCTGCGGCACGGGCTCGACGAAAAAAAGCTTGCGGTGCTTGCGGAAAAAGCAGGGCGGCTGCTAAAGGAAAAAGGCATTGAAAGAGCGGCTTTGTGCGGCACTGTGCAGTTCCTTCCTTTCCTTCCAGCGCTCAAAAAAATGCTTGAAAAAAACAAAATAGCGGCTTTTGTCGGAAAGGGAAAAAACACTCTGAACGGGCAGGTGCTGGGCTGCAATTACAGCGCTGTAAAGAGCGTTGAGCGAAAAGCTGGCGCCGTGTTGTTCCTCGGCGACGGGCTGTTCCACCCGCTTGGAATTTCTTTCTGCACGGAAAAGCCTGTTTTCCTGCTCGACCCGCTGCAGGGGGAAGCGAAAATGCTTGCTGGCGAAAGGGGCTTATTTTTGAGGAAAAGGATCGCGGCAATCGAGCTCGCGAAACAGGCGAATAGTGTCGCAGTCTGGGCCAGCAGCAAAAGGGGCCAGCGGAGAATGCGGCTGGCGCTGCAACTGAAGAAAAAGGCTGAAGCAGCGGGAAAGAAAGCGCTTGTTTTTGTTTCTGATTTCATAAACCCGGATTATTTGCTCGGCGTGCAGGCGGATGCCATTGTCTGCACTGCCTGCCCGCGCATAGCGCTTGACGACAGCGCTTCATACAAAAAACCCGTGCTGAACCCGAGCGAGTTCCTGATTGCGCTCGGGGAAAAGAAACTGGAAGAATATTGCTTTGAGGAATTGCTTGGAGAGTAGCGGCTGAAACTACTTTGGGGCATTTCGGGTAGAATAGCGGCTGAAGAATTTGTTTTGCGGGATTGCGCGATAAACAGGCAGATTGTGAAACAGCGGGTTTTGCAA
>JAPLVT010000064.1 GCA_026396975.1 Candidatus Iainarchaeum sp. | reverse complement strand
CTGTCCGCAAGCAGGTATTTGCGCAGTTCTTCCAGGGTCAGCAGGTCGGGTGTTGCGTCGCTTACTTTCTTTTTGAAAATAATCCCCTCATATTTTGTTGCGGCCGCGTTCGCGAGCAGCTGGAAAACCATCTGCTCGCTTTCCGGCACTCCGGCCATATCCCTGTTGAGGATTCTTATTTCAAAATCGTCCGAGCCGAAAATCCCGAGAACTTTCTGCTTTTTTATCGGCCTTATCTGCATCTTCCCTTTCATGCATAAGTCGAGAATTTCCGCGGTGATGCACTCGAGCGGTGGTTTTTTTGAGGTCTGGATCATCAGTGCGCTCACAACTGCGGGGCTGTAATCATACGGCACTTCTCTTTCATAGATCGCGTCAAGTTCTGCGGCAGGCTCCCTGCCGAGGAAATGCCAGCAAAGCGCGAAAACCGCGATTTCAATCGCAAAGAAAAGCAGTGCCGACAGTGCGCCTGTCGTCATTGCTATTAGCGGCAAAAAGACAATAGAGGTTAAAAGTATCATTCCCGCAATTATCGCCCGCCCTGCTTTTTGTCTGTCCTTGCGCAGCACTACCGCCAACGCAAGGATTGCAATTGTCATAATTGAGAAAATAATTGGAATGAACCCAAGGGCTGTCTCGGAAGCCTGCCAGCCTGCTTCCTCGTCAATTATTTTCTGCAGCCCGTTGCCGCTTTCCACAACCGCGTTCGCCCTGCTTTTAAGCAGCGTTGCCGGGAACGCCATGCGAATTTCTACCCATTGCCCGCTCGGGATTCCGAATGCCTGGAATGCCAGTTTTTTGTTGTCAACAAGCCCGATTTTGCCGTTTATTGCGGGGTGCCCCCAGCTGTAAACCTCTTTCGCGTCATTCACTGCCTCGGGCAACTCTATCTCGCCGTACAGTTCGTTCAACGGCACCTCCCAGCCGCTGCCCCAGACTTTCCAGTAGAATTCCGCGACATCGTTATATGCCGTGACTGCGTTGCTGAGAGTGTAGCGCAGCGAGAATGTTTTTGTTTCATTGTGCGCGCTGTAATACCACCGCATCCTGGTGTCAGTGCCGTTGTCGATTAATTCAAACTGCAGCGGTTGCGGCGTTCCGCTTGTTATGTCCGAAACGCTGACATTGTTAATGCTCCACGCGCCTTTCGGAATGTCTCTGTAAGCGAAAGAAAAATCGCCGCTGAAATTAAAGGTGATTTTTTCCTCAGCCTCAACCAGCCCGTCAGTGCTGATGGTGTAGCGGACGTCGGATTTTTGCAGCGAATAGCTTTTTGCCGCCGCATTTGTTGCCGCGCCTGCAAGGAGTAAGAGCAAGAGCAGCAGCGCCAGGTTTTTGCTTTTATGCATTGTATAATAATTATTTCTTGTTAATTAAAAACCTGCGTCTGAGGGCGAAGCGCCTTGACGGTTTCAACCAATCCAATTTAAACTTTTGCGTTCCTAATTTATTAAAACATTTTGGGGGTGTCAGATGGCTTTTGATTTGATTTTAATCGGCGTTGCAGTAGTGGTTGTCATAATCTTGGCTGCCCTTGTAATGCTATACAACAGCCTGGTTGCGGGGCAGAAGAGGGTGAACAACTCCTGGGCGCAGATTGACGTGCAGCTGAAGAGGCGGACAGACCTTATTCCGAACCTGATTGAGACAGTGAAGGGATACGCGAAGTTCGAGAAAAGCGTTTTGACCCAGGTCACGCAGGCGCGCACTGCAATAATGCAGGCAAAGACTCCGAAGGAAAGCGCGAAGGCTGACGGAATGCTTGCGGGCGCATTGAAGAGCATTTTCGCTGTCGCGGAGGCTTACCCTTCGCTCAAGGCGAGCGATAACTTCAAGTCGCTGCAGGAAGAGTTCGCCACCACGGAGAACAAGATTGCCTACGCGAGGCAGTTCTACAACGACAGCGTGATGCAGTTCAACACTGCGATAGCCCAGTTTCCCGGCAACATTGTCGCGGGAATGTTCGGGTTGGGAAAGCCTTTCGAGTACTTTGAAGTTGCGGAATCCGAAAAGGCGCCCGTGAAAGCTGATTTCAGCGACCTTGCGAAATAAACCGCATTTGGCTTTCTGCGGGAGAACAGCGCGTTACGCTATAAAAGGGTGTTTTTTCCTTTGTCTTTCTACGAGGAGATCAGCGCAAACAGGAGAATGACTTGGCTCCTGTTTGTAATTTTCTTTTTCATTATTGTTGCCCTCGGCACAGTTATCTCAATTGTCATGGAAAACCTTTTTTTCGTGCCGCTTTTCGGGGTAATCGCAATAATTTATATCCTGATTTCTTACTACCGCAGCGACAGCATTGTCACTGCTGTCAGCGGTGCAAAGCCTGCCAATGAAAGCAAGTTCAGGCAACTGTACAACATTGTGGACGAGATGTCAATCGCGGCAGGCATCCCCAAGCCGCGTGTTTATGTGATAGAGGACAGCGCAATCAATGCTTTTGCGACAGGCAGGGACCCAAAGCACAGCATTATCTGCGTCACCACTGGGGCTGTCGATAGGCTAAGCAGGGAAGAGCTTACCGGCGTTGTTGGGCACGAGATGTCGCATATCCGAAACCAGGACATAAAGGTAATGACAATGGCTGCTATTCTTGTCGGCCTTACGGTGCTTTTGAGCGACCTGATACTAAGAATGTTTCTCTACGGCGGCAGTGGCGGAAACAGCAGGGAGGGAAAGGGCGGCGCGATATTTATCATCGCAATAGTGGTCGGCGTAATCCTCGCAATCCTTACCCCAATCATCGCCCAGATAATCAATTTCGCGATCAGCAGGAAGAGGGAGTATCTTGCTGACGCTTCCGGCGCGGAACTCACCCGCTATCCCCCGGGCCTTGCTTCCGCGCTGCGGAAAATCGCTGACGACAAGGAGCCGCTTGAAGCCGCGAACAAGGCGACAGCGCACCTGTACATCGCTAACCCGCTGAAAGGGCAAAAACTGTGGATGCAGAGCCTTTTCGACACGCACCCGCCGATTGAGAGTCGCATTCAAAAATTACTTTCAATGTAAGACGCCTGAACTTCGTCAAAGTTTCCGACCTTTATAGAAGGATTGGCGCTCCAGATTATCGGCATAGAAGGTTAAGATGACAATATTGAGGGTAGGGTTACAAACTGGGGGAGGGACTTACAGTATCCTGCCGAGCACAAATTGCGGGTCGAAGCGCTGAAGGTCATTGTATTCTTGCCCTGTTCCGACGAAGAGCACTGGCTTGTTCAGCTTGAAAAGCAATGATATGGTTGTGCCGCCCTTGCTGTCGCAGTCTATTTTTGTCAGTATGAAGGCGTCGATGCCGACCATTTTGTCGTATTCTTTCGCCTGCTGCAGCAGCGCCTGCCCGGTGAACGCTTCCGCGACATAAACCTTGAGGTCGGGCTGCGCCACCCGCACTATTTTCTGCAGCTCGTTCATGAGGTTCTTGTTTGTTTCCTGCCTGCCAGCGCTGTCGATAAGGACGCATTCAATTCCCTTGCTCTTTGCGGCTTTTACCGCGTCGAATGCGACTGCCGCAGGGTCAGCGCCGTACTGGTGCTTTACCACGCGCACCCCGAGCCGTTCGGCGTGCTTTTCAAGCTGCTCTATGCTCGCCGCCCTGAAAGTGTCGCCCGCGGCGAAAATCACCCGCATCCCGTTGTTTTGCAGAAGGAACGCAAGCTTTGCCATTGTGGTTGTTTTTCCCGCGCCGTTCGGCCCCAAAAAAAGTATTTTGAAAGGCTTTTCTTTTTTCGCCTTCACTGCGGCGAGCAGGTCAATCTGCTGTGTCCGCATGATTCCAAGCAGGGTTTCGCCGATTTCTTTTTTCACTGCCTCGCCGATATCGGCGTTGCGCGGAATCTTTTTTCCCGCGAGCCTTTCTTTCATGCTTTTCGCGATCTCTTCGGCTGTTGTCTGCTCTACATCGGCTTCAAGCAAAGATAGTTCGAGCTGCCAGAGCAGCCCCACGATGTCTTTTTCTTCTAGTGCAACCTCGCCGGTGATTGCGGCTTTTATTTTTCCACTGATTGAAATTTTCGGCTTTAATGCGCGCTTCTCTTCGGCAACAGCCTGCGGCGCTTCAAAGGGCGCGGCTGTCTCCGCTTTCTCCGGCACTGGCCGGGCAACTTCCTCGGGTTCAGGCCGCGCATATTCGGGCTCTTCCGGCTCTTGTGCCAGGGGCTGTTCTTCAATTATTTCTTTCTCTGCAGAAATAGCTTGCTCCCGCTTCTCTTCGGCAACAGCAACCGGTGTTGCTTCCGCCTTTTTTCCCGCTTTTTCAGGAACAGTTTTCAATTTTTTTTCTTTTCCCGCTTTTTTTTCAGCGGGCTTTTCCTTCGGTTTTGGCCCTGCAGGCTGCTTGGCCTGCGTCTTTCCCTGCACTTTTTCCTTTACCTGCTGTGCAAATGCGTTGATCTTCTTTTTTAAAAGGTCAAACAATTCAGCTCACGCCGCTAGGTTCGCTTGCGCCCTGCCCCTGCGTGCCGGCGCCTTTCCTCATCTCATTGGATCTTTTTGTGGCCTCGTCAAGTATCGCCCCGAGGTTTTTGAGGTTCTGGACTGTGCGCCGCATTTCCTGCACAAGCTTTCCGGACTCCTGTTCAACGTTTTTCCTCTGCTCTTCAAGCTGCTGCAGTGTTTCTTTCGCGCTTTTGTCCAGAAGGACGCTGCCAGCAAGGCTGCTTTTGACTTTTTTCGTGTCGGCGATTCTCGCTTCGGCGTATACTCCTGCGCCCAGCGGCACAAGAACGCTGTTTTCAGCGCCTATTCCCCCTATTTCCTTTAGCGCGTCTATGGCTGCAGCAAACTCCGCCAGCAGCTGCTGCACGCTTTGCTCGCGCTTTTGCAGCATCTCCACCCTTGCCTGCTCGTTCCTGTACGCGTTGAGCAATTGCTCGCCTGTAAGCCTGACTGTTTTTTCTTCGGCCATAATTCATTTCTCCTCTTTTATTTCCCTGATAAGAATCTTGTTTCTTTTCACCCTGTTTTTGCTTCCGAACAGGCACATGGCTTTTTCTGCCGCGAAAGCAGGGGTTTGCGCCTTTATTTTTTTGCTGAACTTTTTTTTCACGCCCCTCGCTTCTATTTCGCCTTCAACCAAAAAGTTTTTTTCTCCGGCCATTTTTTTCACTCCCCGCCCAATCCTTCGTCCAGCCGCGCTGTCTCGAAGCCTGTTGTGTTGGCTCCCGCCAGTGCCGCGCTGCTGTTTGCAATAAGGCTGTTTCCTATGAACAAATCGCCGCTGTTGGCGGTCGCAAGCGCGCCCCCGAAGCCGAAGTGCTTCCGCAGCGCCTGAATCTCTTCCCGGCTCGCCATTTTGTTTACCACCATTCCCTTGTTTGTCGCGACCATTCCCGCGCCGACAAGGTCGCTGCCAGCGATTTTCGCTGTTATAATCTCTACCCCGAGCGCTTTTTCTATTTCCTTCCTCTGCGCTGTGTTCAGCAGCGCGCTGCAGGCGCCTTTTGTGTCGTTTGCCCTCAGCAGGTTTCCTATTGCAGTAATGTTGCTAATTGTTTTTATTCTTAAGCCGGCTTGCTGCAGGCGCAGGACCTCTTTTTCGCTGGTTATGTCGCCCACGACCATTCCCCTGCTGTTTGCCGCCGCGAGCACTCCGATGAGGCTTGTGTCAGCGATCGCTGTCCTTATTATTTCCACGTCGAACAGGTCAAGCAGCTGCTTTTCCTCTTTTTTTGCGGTGCAGTACGGCACAAAGCAGTGTTTTTCTGTCGCGATTGCGAAGACCCCGACGAAAGGGCTTTCCCTTATTTTGCCCAACCCGATGTTCATGGGGCAGTTCACTTTCCGCGTTTCATTGCGGCTGCCTCTGCAGCCTTTTCGGCGAGTTTCTTTTCCTCGAGCTTTTTCTCGGCTTCCTCTTTCGCCTGAATCTGTTCCTCTGTTTTCTTCTCTTCCTTCCCGCGCTCTTTCTTTTCCTTTTCAGGCAGCTCTATTTTTTCGCCCTCCAGGAAAACGCGCGCTTTTCCACCCTTCAGCAATATTTTAACTGATATTTTTCTCGGCGGGTGCTCCCTGCCGTGGGCCCACAAGGCCTGGTTCAAGCCGTTGCTGAAGAAAACATTTTCTGCACTGACCCTGCAGTGCTTGAAGGCAAACCGCTGCAGCAGCGTGCGCGCCTTTTTCATCCTGCGCGGCTCCGCGAACCCGTACACTTTCTGCAATCCGACAGTGAATTTTTTTTCCTCGGCTTTTTCTTCATTTTCCTTGCGCTCTTTTTTTTCCTTTTCAGCCATGATCATCCGCCCCGGCATTCAGTCCTTTTGCCTTCTCTTGTGCGCCCTTTCCCGCCGCTTTCTCTTCCTGTAGGCGTCGCCGAAGTCTGCTTCTTTCCAGCTTCTCTTGGCTTTCGGGTTCCATATCCGCCTGCCCGCTTTCTGCAGAACCCACACCGGCGCGTTTGTCATTCCAGGGCCTACGCGTTTCCTTTCGCTTATCAGGAAGCGCTTGAATTCCTCGTCCTTGTGCCTTGCCATAAAAACAGCCTTGTTAGGATTATTTTCTCCTTATTTTTATTTCTTTTTTTCCACCCATTTTTTCCAGCAACTGCAATAACTGCTGTTCGCTTAATTTTTCCTTGAGCTGCCCGGCCTTGTAAAAATAAACAATCGCCTGTGCCGCCTGCAGGTACAACTCCCTGTTCACGAGCTTTATGTTGCTGAGCCTTGTCCGTGCCTCGTCGCTCAGAAGGCTGCGCAGCAGAGAGCTCAACTGCATTTCCGCTTCCGCCTGCTGCTGCCTTTCCTGCAACTGGTTTCTCAGCTCTTCCTCCTTTTTACCCCTAATTTCATCGGCTTCCATTCAAAAATTACGCTCCAAGCAATTCCTAGGTGCTGCTGCCTTTTATCCCCCACCCACCCCACACATACGTGTATAATATTGTGCGCACGCGCGCCGCGTTCGCACAGTCGTTATGCCGCTGTTTCCTCCTGCTTTTCCTTTTTCTCGGGCTTTTCCCTGCCTTTCTCTTTTCCCTTTCCTTTCTGTGCGGCCTCCATTCTGCGCAGTTCATCCCCCGCTTTGTGCGCTGCTTCCTCTTCGGCAGCAAGCATTCTCAGCTTTTTCTCCTCTTTCGCAATAGCCCCTTTCTTTTCGTCCTCTTCAATCAGAACTGAGACCTCTTTCGCTTTCTTTAAAAGATAGCTCTGACCTTTCGGGGTAAGCGCCCTGCCTTTTTTGTCTTTTTTTATCCAGCCCTGCTTTTCCAATGCCTGCAGGCAGACCCTGATTATTTTTCCGCTTGCCTTGTAAAAATGCTCTTTTTTCGTGCCCCTGTTTTTTCTCCCGCCGTAATAAGTGCGCAAAGATTCTGTTCCAACAGGCCCGTCCTTTAGCACCCTGTAAAGAATGCTGCCTGCCCTTACATGGAACCAGTCCTTGTTGTTCGGGACTCTTTCCTTGCTTATGCCTGTCTTTACGTATTTCATCCAGCCGGGCGCCTGCACTCCCTGTTTTTTCAGGTCTGCGGCTACCTCTTCAATCAGCCGCCCTGCGGGCACGTCAAAGATTCCTGCCAATTTTTCACCTCAAAAAACACCTTTCGGTGCGTTTGCTCTAGCCCCAATATTTGCGGGGCGAGCCCCTAATTCGGAGAATTAGAAGCCTTATGCAGGATTTTCTTGCAAGTAACCTTTAAAAAGCTTTACCGGGGGCGCTTCCTCTGCCTCTTTCCAGCGCCGAATCTTATTCTCGCAGGAACTTGGGTCTTGCCCCTCTTTGGGTTGAAAAGGCGTGCGGCGTCAATGGAAATCATTCTCCTCGCGTCAAAGATATTCCCGATTACCTGCCTGATTTTCGGGTTCCTCCTGAAAATAGCCCTCTCGGCTTCCCCGACAAGTATTCTCTCCACCCTGGAAGTGTCGGATTCAGTCAAGCCGAAACGCTTCGGGTCAACGGTAAAGCTACCGTGAATTGAAAGAATGTCGCCAGTCCTTGGAATCGTGAAATCCGCTGTCCCAAGCCGAATGTATTCCTGCGGAGATTTTACCTCAAAAAACCCTATCCCCTCGTTGGTAATCTGTATCTCGAAAATATGGCCCCTTGCACTCACCTGCACTTTTTCCATTCCGACCACTAATAATTCCGCTTAACCCACTTTTAATGATTTCCTTTTCTTGAACCTGAAACCGCATTCCCTGCAGGTTATCTCAACCCATTTTTCCTCTTCACGCATTTCCGCGTTTTTTCCTTTAACAAGAAAAGCGCCGCATTTTTTGCAGTAGCGCTTTTTCAGTTCAGCAGGAATAGTCGCCTTGTTCCTGCTTCCAATCCTGCGCGCCAGCTCTATGTATCTTTTGCTGCGTTCTGGGCAGCTTTCAAATTCCTGTTCCGCAAGCTCGAACAGGCGCCATATCCTTTCAAGCGCGATTTCCTGCCGCGCGTTTTTGCTTTTCATTTTTCCGCCTCAAGCATGGCTGCAGTTTTTTTATTCTCGCACTCGCTTTTGCAATTTCGCTTTCCTGTTTTACGGCGGTTTCCCGTGCCGCGCGCGCCTGAACCTTTCAAGCGCAACAGTTCTTGGTCCCTGCCTTTTCTCCTTTCCCCTGACGAGCTTGTAGTATCCGACTGTTTGTGCTTTTGGGAATTGCTGCGCTATGAACTTTAGCGCTCCCCTGAAAAGGCTTGCCCCAACCGCGCCCCTGTACTGCTGCTTGATTTTAATGTTCCGCAGGTCGACTCTTTCCGCGCCTTCCAAAACCAGTATTCCTTCTCCGGCGAAAACCCTTTTTCCGCCAGTTGTCTCGAAGAAATAGAACCGGTTCGGCGCAAGGCTGTCTCTCTCGAAAAGGAATTTTTTGCCTTTGAACTCCAACTCCATGTTCTTGCCTTATTGCGACCGCTGGGACTTGAACCCAGGTCCACAGCTTTGAAGGCTGTCATCCTTTATGGGCCGCGGAAAGAGTTAACTTCCCTCAACGCGGCTAACCACTAGACTACGGTCGCATTCCTAAAAACTCTTTCCCCCACAGTTTTTTTAACCAATTGCTTTAAACCATTTTTTGCCCCCTAATTTTGCCTATGAAAGGGAAGCTTATTGTTATCGAGGGCGCTGACGCGAGCGGCAAGCACACGCAAAGCAAGCTGTTGCTGCAGCGCCTGCGCAAAGAGAGCTTCAACGCGGAGCTTGTTTCTTTTCCGCGCTATAACGCTTTTTTCGGAAAGCTTGTGCTCCGCTATCTGCGCGGCGGTTTCGGCGGCATGCGCTCGCTTCCCCCGCAGTTGCCAGCTTTGCTTTATGCCCTTGACAGGATTGACGCTGCGCCGAAAATAGAAAATGCGCTTAGGGCTGGCAAGGTTGTTGTCGCGGACAGGTACAGCGCGAGCAATATCGCGCACCAGGCCGCAAAGCTGAATGGAAGGAAGCGGAAGGATTTTATTGAGTGGATTGAGCGGGTTGAAAGCGTTCTGCCGCAGCCGAGCGTTTCCTTTTACTTGGATGTTCCAGTGCGTGTTTCCCGGCGCCTGATGGAAAAAAGGGGAAGGAAAAAAGACCTGCATGAGAGGGATGCTGTTTACCTGGAAAAAGTGCGTGGCATTTACCTTCGCCTGGCAAGGCAGCCCGGCTGGAAGCGCATTAGCTGCGTAAGGCGCGGAAAACTGCTGCCTGCCGAGAAAATCCACGCGCAAATTTGGGCGCTGCTTCATCACTATCTTTAAAATTCCTACTTTGCCTTATTCTTCCGGATGAATTACAGCGGATTGCTTTCTTTTTCTTTCGGCTGGCTGCGGGACAGAAGGGCTGTTAAGTACCTTGCCCTCGGATGGCTCGTTGGGCTGCTTTTCGCTCTTTCTCTTGTTTCGCTCGCATGGTTTCTTTTCGGCGGCGTACTTTCAGCGTTGTGGAGCGGCGACGCCGCTGTCCTTTCGTTCCTGATGCTCTACCCCGAAATCATCGACGCAATGGTGGCTGACTTCATTTTCCTTTCCACGCCTGTCGCGTTTTTTTTCACATCGCTTTTCTACGGCGTTCGGGCTGCCGCTGTTTCTTTTGCAATGAAAAAATCCGGTTCCGCGGTTCACGGCTTCAACCTTGACAGGGCTGTTTCCCTGCCTCTCCTTTTCCTGTGCTGCTTTTTTTGCTCTGTTTTTTCCTTTTTCAACAGGAAATTCCTGCTGTTTCCCGCGGCTTTTTTTGTTCTTGTGGCAGCCACTTTTATTTCTGACGAGGCAATAAGCATCGGCAGCGGCATTTTGGCGTTGGTTGTTTTTTTCATCTACTGCATTGTTATCCTCTATAATGCGCTGCGGCTTTCGCTCGCGCCAGCCGCTTTCGCATCGAAAGGCGTTTCAATAATGGGCGCGCTGCGCAAAAGCTGGTCGCTTACGGAAGCGCGCTTTTGGCGCGTGTTCGCGCATTACTTTGTCGTTGGGGTTGTTTCCCTTCTCGCTTTCGGCGCGGCTTTTTTCTTACTTTCAATGCTGCTTTCATTCGTTTTTTCGCTGCTGGTTTCGCCTTTCTCTCTCGCGTTCCAGGCCGCAATAGCGGTTTCGCTTTTTTTCCTGTTCCCATTCGCAATTCTGGCATCGGCTTTCGCAACAGCGTTTGTTTTTAACTCGCTGAAACATTAGGCTGAATAAAAAATACGTGCTTGACGGTGCGCAGTAAAAATCGTTATTGCGGATACCGGGATTCGAACCCGGGTCACGACCTGTTTGTATACTTTTCTAAGGGAATTTTTCCCAATTTTCTTTAGGGTTTTTCTTTTCCCAAGGCTTTTCTTTGTTAAAGAAATGGCTTTGGCAAGGTCGCATCATAACCACTAGACTATATCCGCTTGCAAGAAGATTATTTTGACAACAATGCTTTTAAAAGAAACAGGACTTGTTTGCGCAGCAGATGTTTTTTTTCCCGAGGCTTTCTTTCGCAAAGAAAGGCTCTTTCAGCGCGAAGCGCTGAATTTTTTTCCCGATGCTTTTTTGCGAAGCAAAAAAGGCTCATTTTCGCAGCAATGCTTTTAAAAGAAGCAGAATGAGCACGATGCCAACCACTACCGCAACTACCAGGATGTTCTCTATTGTCAGCAGGCCGCCCATGCCTGCCTGCGCAAGCCCGCTTTCCGGCAAGTCGCCCGCAGGCTGGTTTTGCGGCTCTTCTATTACCCTTCCTTCCTGCACTGTTATTTTTGTTTCATAGCTTATTCCTGGGCCGTTAAGCGTGACAGTGTATGGCGTGCTTTTGTAGTTTTCTATTTTTATTGATTCTGCTGCGCTGCCAAAAGCCGCTATGCTGACTATTTTTTCTGTTGTCGTTTCCCCTTTCACCGCAAACTTTACTTCGGCCGCCTTCCCCCCAAGGTTTGCTATTACAGTGTATTTTCCTGTCAGATACTGGTTTTTTTCGACAGCCCTGTTCATTTTTATTTTCCAGGTTATTTCCTTTTCCTCCAGCGGCTCGAACAATATTATTCTTTCCCGTTCCTCTATTTGCAGGTCTTCTATTTTTCCAAGCCCTATGGGCGTTATTATCGCGCTGTTCTTGCTGTTTTTTATTGTGACGCTCAGGTCGAACCATTGCTGTGCCGGGAAGGAAACGCCCTGCGGCTGCATTTCAAGCAGCCCGCTGAATTTCCGCACTGACTGCATTTCAACAACCGGGTTGTTTTCTTCGACAGAAACGCCTGTTTCGGGGTACTCGATTGTTACCGCGTCCGCGGGGTCTGGGAAAACTCCCCTGCTGAAGTGCGTTCCGTCAACCAGGCCAACTTCCCCAAATGTCGGGTCTATGTCAACCCAGCCGCTTGCCGGGTTGAATGCTTGCATCCACGCGTGGTTTTCCCAATCCTCACCGTTGTAGACAATCCCGATGTTGAAGCGCACAGGCACTTCTTTTGCCCGCATCATTGCGCCCGCGAGTACTGAGAATTCGTCGCAAGAGCCCCTTTTCGATTCCAGCGTTTGCAGCGCGCTGTATGTTTCCGGATAATACAAAATGTCGTATGTCAGGTAATCATGCACCCATGCTGTCACGTCCCTCGCGGTTTGCAGCCAGCTGTTGCTGTCGAACCTGTTCAGCGCTATTGTCCTTATTTTGGCGTCGTTTGATTCGACGTTTTTTGTGGGCTGCAGATAGCCGTCGTATCCGGCTATTTTTGCCCCCAAATTGTATCCCTGCAGCGCGGTTTGCCCGAAGCTTGTTTCGACAACCGCCTCTATTTGGTAGGTGAAGCTGCCTGCTTCGCTGATTTCGAAAACCGCGCGCCTGTTGCCGTAATCGTCTGTTCTGGCGCTTGGGCTAATGCTCTTGCCGTTTATTGAAAGTGTTTCTTTTAGTGAAAGCACTTTTTGGTTTTGGGTTTCGCTGAATGACAGCACGTCGATTTTTACGCTTCCGCCGTTCAACTGCCCTGTTATTGTTCCGCTTCCACCGGCTGTTATTTTTGCAGTCATTGACTTTATTGTGGTGGGGTCTGCGATTTCCGCCGCGAAGCAGTTTCCCGCGATTATTGCCAGGAAAAAGCAGACGAGCAAAAAACGCTGTGCGTTCATTGCCGGCGCCTCTTTTTTTCTTCCTGCAGCGCCTTGTAAGCGTTGCGGCTCAGCAGGGGGTTTTTGTTTGCGGCAATCAGCTCCCTCAGGTCGCCTTTGCTTGCCTGTATCGGCGCGAAAACCAAGTCGCCGCCGGGACCTTCCATCAACACTTCAAAAGTGAATTTTTTGGCTGTGCTTTCTTCTAGAGCCATGCGTAATGATTAGCGCTTCCTGCAATAAAAGGTTTTTCGTGTAGCCGTAGTGCAATTGCGTGCTGTTAAAGAGATTGGGCCCGGGGAGAATTGAACTCCCGATCTCCACCTTGCCTAATGGAATGTAAGGGTTCCGCACCACCGCCTAACAAGCGGCAGGTTTGGCGTCATAACCACTAGACCACGGGCCCACAATATTTTGCATAAGAAGATGGCGGGGTAAACTTTAAATATAAATAACGCCTATTATTTGCTGGTGAAAAAAGTGCCGAGGATTGTTTTTGAAAAGAACAGGGTTTTCCTGCCGAAGCTTATCGGCGCTTTCGTTGCATGGTTTGCGGTGGCAATGTTTGTTATCAGCTGCGCCCAGATGTATGATGCCTGGGATGCCGTAAAGCATTACCCCGG
>JAPLVT010000121.1 GCA_026396975.1 Candidatus Iainarchaeum sp. | reverse complement strand
GATACAAAATTTGTCCTTTGATAGCTATCAAAAGACATTTAAAAAAGTTTCATAGTTAATGTCTTTTGATATAAATTAATAACCCGCCCCAATTGGGTGAGAACCTGCAAATTTTGATTGAACGCAAAAAAGGTCCCGGCTTATGAACATCGAGGAATACGCTGTAAAAAAATTTTACGATTCAAAATTGCTGCGGATTTACAGGAACGGCAGGCTGCGCAAGGCCGCGAGGATGTCTGGGGTGAAAGACGGCGACAGGGTGCTTGATTTCGGCTGCTACTCGCAGCAACTGCGCAGGTATCTGCCGAAGGTCGAATACTTCGGCTATGACAAGAACAAGCAATTCAGCAACGTGGTGAATTGGAAGAGGTTGAAGGACATCGACATTGTTTTTGCCCTTGCTGTTTTCGAGCATCTGCCCAAAGCGGAACTTGAGGATGTGATTTCGCAGTTCAGCGAAATGGGTGTAAAAAAAATCGTCGCTGAATTCCCCTGGGAGGACTCGCCTGTGAACAGGTTTGTCTGCTGGTTGTTCGGCTTCACTTTCCACCATTTCATAACCCATGTCAGCAGGTGGAGGACCATTGTAAGGGCGCTGGACAAGCGCTTCGAGTGCGTGGGCTACAAGCACCTGTTTTGGGCGACATGGATAAGCGTCTGGGAGCCCGAAGAGCGGAAGAAGTAAATCCCAAAAATATTATTAGAAATCCTTTCTTGCCAAGGCGAGCTTTGTTATAGCAAGGGCGGCTGAGACGTTCAGCTTGAACCTGTGCCAGCTTCTCAGCCTCAGCAGGTGCTGCAGTATTTTTTGGGGCCTGAAGTAGAACTCCCTGAATGCCTGGTTCTGCAGCTGCACCAGTCTTTCCGGCGACACGGTTGGCAGCCTGTGAATTGGCTTTGCGTACAAGCCGAATTTGTCGTAGTTTCGCTCTATCACCAAGCCGGCTGCCTCCAACTGGTCGAACACCTCGGTGCCTGGCAGTGGTTTGAGGATTAGGAATTTTGCAAAAAGCGGGTCAAGTTCTTTTGCGAAGTCTATCGTCTGCCTTATGGTCTCTTCGGTATCGCCGTACAAGCCAAGGATGAAGAAGCACCATGTGTCAAAGCCTAGTTTTTTTGACAAGCGTATGGTTTCTCTCGCTTTCGCTGTGGTTATGTTTTTCTTGCACAGCCGCAATATCTCGTCGTTGCCGGATTCTATGCCGTACCCTATGGAGTAGACATTTATGCTTTTGAGCGCCCTCAGAACCTCCTCGTTGACGTGGTCCACCCTCAGGCCCTGGGGAACAGAGAACTGGACTCTTTTGTGGATGCCTTTTTCCCTTATTTTCCTGCAGAATTCCAGCACCCTTTTCTTGTTTGCAGTAAAGTTGTCGTCCCAGATGTGAATCTCCTTTGCGCCGTACTGCTTTATTATCTGCTCTATCTCCGCGATGACGTTGTCAGCGCTCCTGAACCTGTAGCGCAGCCCGAAGATGCATTTGGTGCAGCAGTAAGTGCATTGCCCTGGGCAGCCCCTGCTTGTTATTATTGAAATAGCCGGCGACTTTAGGGCGTCGGGATAAGTGTATCTGTCCATCTTGAACAGATGCCTAGCGGGAAAGGGCAGCAGGTCGATGTTCTCTATTAGTTCCCGCGGCTTGTTCTTGACCGCCTTGCCATCATGCTTGAAGACAAGGCCGTCTATTTCACTGAAATCCCTTTTGCCTGCGTGCAAAGCGCTGGCAAGCTGCATGAAAGTAATTTCGCCTTCACCGAAAACCACGAAATCAACGGCTTCGTGCTGGATGCCTTCCATTGGCTTTATCGTCGGGTGAATGCCACCCATGCAAACGGCAGCGTTGCAGCTCTTCT
>JAPLVT010000142.1 GCA_026396975.1 Candidatus Iainarchaeum sp. | reverse complement strand
CAGCTTGGCAAGCGTCGGCTTTTTTTTCAGGCAGCGCAGCAGTTCCACAAAAGTCCGCTCGCCCTCGCCGATGATTACAAAGTCAGCGAAGCCGAGGCAGTCAACCGGGTCAACAGTGGGGTGGGCGCCGCCCAGCACTATTGGCGCGCGTGTTTTCTCCCTTATTGCCGCGCAAAGCGCCCTGACGTTTTTATAGGTCGGTGTTGTCATGCTAATGCCAACGGCATCGCATCCTTTCGCGCGCTCCGCTGCCTCTTCCATTGGCAGGTTCAGCACGTTGTTGTCGAGAACGCTTACCTCCTGCCCTTCCCTTCGCGCCACTGCCTTGAGGTATGCAAGCCCGACAGGGCCTTCGTGCGTGAAATAGATTTCGAACGGGGGGTGAATTAGAAGAACCTTCAATCCTTGGTCACTTTCCAAAATTTTCAAGCATTTTTCCGGCGGGTTTCAAAGAATTTTGCAATCACTTTTTTCCGAGTTTTACTACCATTTCCTCGCGCAGCCCGCGCGGCATGATTATGTGAATTGCTTTCCTCACGGCATAAACCCAGCCCGCTTGGTTGGGGCTGCTTACCTCATCGTACGGCATTAAGCGGAAATCCTTCACCTCAAAAAACCGTTGGCTGAGTTCGCGCAGCTCTTTCTCGTTCATCACGCTCTGGTGCGGGTACTCTGATTTTGACGAGGCCCTGTCAAAGCGGTGGAAAAGCCTGTTGCTCCACGCGCCCCTGTTCGGCGTTGAGATCAGCAGCGCGCCGCCTTTGCGCAGCACTCTCTTGCATTCCGCGAGCAGCCGCTCCGGCTCCGGCATGTGTTCTATCAGTTCGCCCGCAACGATTGTGTCGAAGCTTTCGCCTCTCAGCGGCATGCGCAGCACGTTTCCCCTTATTACGCGCTCCATGTAATTGTCGTTGAAAATGTCCAGCCCGACCATTTCGGGCTTGTCTATCAGCGCGTGCAGCCTGCCGAAATCGCAGCCCAGGTCAAGGCATTTTCCTCTTAGGTTTTTCCTGAAATATTCGACCCTGCCGTTCTTCATTTTCAAAAACCTTTTACACTTTTTTTGCAACAAACAAAATGCTCCTATTGCCCGGCATGTTTTTGAGCAAAGGGTCAACCCTCTTTATTAGCGGGATGAATATTTTGGGCAAAAACCCGTGCCATGGCACAAAGAAAATCGAAGAAAATTCTTCAATGTGAAAGCCGGCCTGCTGCAGCATTTGCTCTGCCTGTTTCCTGCTCAGCCATTCCTCAACGGGCTGCATTGCAAACCTCTTCAAAACAAAGTATGGAATAAAGACAGTTGAATGCCTGTTTGGCGTGGTAACAATCAGCCTGCCGCCCTTTTTCAGAATCCTGTTGATTTCGCCCATCAAGTGCGACCTGCTTTCAATGTGCTCGATTACCTCCCTCAAAACAACGCAGTCAAAAAAGGCACTCTTGTATGGCAGCCTTTTTTCAAGGTTAACGCGCCTTGTTTTCGCCCTCTTTGCAACAAGAGAAAGCGCCTTTTTTGAAATGTCGCAGCCGTACAGCTCCCTGTTGCGCAGCTTTCCCAAAAGTTTTCCTGTGCCGCAGCCCATGTCAAGCAGCCTGTCGCTGGCTTTGACACGCGAAACAATAAAGTCGTCAATCCAATTGTGCCTATACTCCTCATATGGATAGCTTTTGCTCAGCAGGTAACGGTCATAAAATTCCTCGACATCCTTTTCCTTTGACAAAACAAAAACCCTTTTTCAACCGGCAATTTAATCCTGCAACTCAATCCATTCTTATTCCCGATTAATCGCTTAGCGAAGGTATTCCAGAAGGCTCATGGCGCTGCGCAGGCTTGTCTTGAACAGCTCCCAATTGGTCAAGCGCTGCCGCATCGCCTTAAAGATGTAAGACGGCCGCAAATAATATTCCTTGTACGCCTGCTTTATCCAGAACTGCATTTCCCGCATTTTCAGGTGCGGATACTCGAAAATAGGCGTTATCCTTCCCTCTTCGTCGAGGTAGTCGCTCCACTCTTTGAAATGCAGCAGGCGGTTTTTCTTGAGGTAATCGAAGAACTCAGTGCCCGGATAAGGCTGTGCAATGCTGAACTGCACGAAATCAATGTCAAGCTGTTTCGCAAAGTCGATTGTTTTCCTGATTGTTTTGGCTGTTTCGCCCGGCATCCCGAAAACAAAAGTGCCGTGAACCTGTATGCCGGCGTCCTTGAAGCACTTCACTGCTTTCCGCGCCTGCTCGGTCGTGGCTCTCGGCCCCTTTTTCATTGAAAGCAACAGCTCGTCGCAGCCGCTTTCAAACCCGACCTTCACAAGGAAGCAGCCGGCCTTGCGCATCGCCTGCGCTATTTCAGCGTCAACGCTGTCAACCCTGCTGTAAGCGGCCCAAGGCAGCCCTATTTTCTCTTTCACAATCAGTTCGCACAATTCCAGCACGTGCTTCTTGTTCACGTTCAAAGTGTCGTCGTTGAAA
>JAPLVT010000078.1 GCA_026396975.1 Candidatus Iainarchaeum sp. | reverse complement strand
GCGTGATCGGGTCGCCAATCTGCACCGCAGCTGCAGGGCTGCCGCTGGTGAGCGCCTCGCTGCTGAAAGTAGCGCCGTGAATTCCGTCAAGCCCTACGCGGTTGCCCGCCATAACGATTACGTCGCCCGGCTTTGCCTTTTTCTCCGCGGAGTTTTTGCCTTTTACTTTCTGCGGAATCAGGCCGATTGTGCCCACAAAAACAAGGGGCTTTCCCTTGTAGCGCGCGTCGAAGTACATGAATCCCTGCGGCGTGGGAATGCCACTGCAGTTGCCTCCGACGTTAACTCCTTCGATTACCCCAAGCATTATGCGCTCGGGCGGAAGAATCGGGTTGCGTTTCCCTTTCTCCCTGTACAAAAGCTTTATGTCCTTTGGGTCGGCAAAGCAAAAACCGTAGCGGTTTATTACCGGCTTTGCCCCCATGCCGAATCCCATCGCGTCCCGGTTCACACCCACAATGCCAGTAATTGCGCCGCCGAACGGGTCGAGAGCGCTCGGGCTGTTGTGCGTTTCAACCTTGTCGCTCACAAGAAATTGCTTTTCGAAGAAAAGCGCGCCGCTGTTGTCAGTGAAAACAGAAGCGCAAATGTCGTTCTTTCCCTTTTTCTTACGCACGCGCTTTGTTGCCTCTTTTATCCTCTCCCTGAACAGGCCGCCCTTTATTTCATCGAGCTCCGCGGCGAAAATAGTGTGCTTGCAGTGCTCGCTCCAGGTCTGGGCGAGGCTCTCAAGCTCTATGTCGGTTGGATTCCTTCCCTGCTTCTTGAAATAATCCTTTATTGTGCGCATGCTCTGCAGGTCGAGCGCAAGCGGCCCCCTGCGCGAGCCGTCCTTGTTCGCGATGCCGCTTTTCCCTATAATGGCAAGCTCTTCGTCGCTGACGTTAAGGTCTACAATGTCGGCCTGCGGCGACTGGTTTAATTTTACTTGTGGTATTTCCAGGCACATCCCGCCGCCCGAATCGAATTCTTCCCTGCCCTTTACGTGAATGCGCTGTATCAGCGGATTTGCAAAGCCGTTTGCGATCGCTTCGGCATCTGCGCGCGACGCGCCGCCTATGAAGAACAGCTGCGAGCTGTAAACCAAGGTGCCCGCTGCTTTTTCCTTGAAAATATCCCTTATTGTTTCCGCTGCAGTGTTTCCCACATTGTCCGTAACTCCGGGCAGGAAGCCTATTTCTATTGCAAAATCAAAACCGCCAGGCGGGACAAACGCTTCCCCCACCTTGAAATCCTGGAGGACCGGGTTGCTTAAGAGTTCGCCGCATTTTTGGATTTCTTCCGCCGAGAGATTCTGCGTTGAAACAGTGTAAACATCTGCAAGCGCCAGAGAGCGAACGCCGTTGAATCCCATTGCGCGGACTTTGCGCAGCTTTACTGCAGCCCTGCTGTCGTTTTCCCTGTAAAAAACCTCGATTCTGGCTTCCAAGCAGCACAACCCCACGCCAATGAAGGCGATAAATCTCAAACTGGGAAAGGTTTTAAAAGAAACTTATGGCAAAAGACAATGGCCTTTTGCAGCCAGCAAAGGCACCCTTTGCTATTATTAAACTCTTTTTTCCAATAATTTTTTGGCATGAAGCAGCTTGCAAGGATGCGGCACAGCGCAAAAAGGAACGCGCTCAGCAAAGAGGCTGTGCATGGCAAAAGCGCGCGGATTGCGGAGCTTTTCATGCAGTTGCCAGAGGCACAGAGAGCAAAAACCATCCTGGTTTATGTCGGCGTGCGCAACGAGGTGCAGACAACGGCCCTGATTGAAAAATTGCTTTCGCTTGGAAAGCGCGTTGTCGTGCCGGTAACTGATTTCAAAAAAAAGGAATTGCTGCTGAGCGAGCTGCGCGGCCTGCAAGAGCTCGAGGAAAAAGAGTTCGGGCTGATGGAGCCGAAAAAAGAGGCTTTCAGGACAGTGAAGCCCGAGGAGCTTGACCTTATTGTTGTTCCGGGCGTGGCTTTCGACAGGAGCGGCGGCAGGATTGGCATGGGCTTCGGCTACTACGACAAGCTGCTGCGCAGGATTCCGAGAAAAACGCTTCTTGTTGGATTCTGCTTCTCCGAAAATCTTGACGAAAAGCTGCCGTGCGAAAGCCACGACGCGAGAATGCAGGTTGTTATAACCGACGCCGGCGTCATAGAATGCCGCTGACCAGAATTTTTAAGCAAGAATGCCGACAATCAAAATTTTGCGAGCAGCTTTGAATTAATATCAGAGAATTTTTTCACAACAGCGTCGGCTTTGCTGAAATCCCCGTGCGCTGTGTAATGGTTTGGTATCGCAATGCACTTGCAGCCGGCTGCTTTCGCGCTTTCAACGCCTTTCTCCGCATCTTCAACCACAATAACCTCCTGCGGCGCACAGCCGAGTTTTTCAACGGCACGCAGGTAAGGTTCGGGGTCGGGCTTTATGCGCCTGCAGTCCTCGCAGCTTATTATAACCTTGAAATCTTCCAGCATGCCAAACTTGCGCAGCGCAAGCTCGATGTTGTAGCGGTAGTTGCTCGAAACAACAGCAAGCGGAACACCGCGTTTCCGCAGCCTCCTGATTAGCGCGAGAACGCCCGGCATGGGCTTTGCCTTTTCCTTGAAAAGTTTTTCATAAATTGGCTTTTGCATGGCGCGCAGTTCTTCCACAGAGGCTTTCAGCCCTTTCAATTTTA
>JAPLVT010000006.1 GCA_026396975.1 Candidatus Iainarchaeum sp. | reverse complement strand
CCTGCAGGTTGCCGACCGTATTGTGCAAAGCGCAGCTGTAAACAGTCTGGCCTTCAATGTTATCGTACTTTACGCAGCAGTTTGCGAGCGCTTCAGCCTGGCTCAGGCCCCTGCCCGCAAAGCAGCTGTTCGCTGCTGCGGCAGCATTTGAGGTCACGGCGCCTATGAAAGTTACTTTAGCGTTGATATTGTCGCCAAGCAGGTCGACAACAGGCTTTAACGCGCTTTCTCCGGAAACCCCGCCCGGGCAGAAAGCCCATACGAACAGCAGGACTTCCGGCTTGTCGCTCTGGGGGTAAACAGCAGGCTGCGTTGGCTCTTCGCTCTGCTGCGGCGCCGGGAACGGCACGTCAAGCAGGTAAACCTGCCCGGAAAAAGCCGCTTTCTCGTAGGGCGTGCCAACAACCAGCATTTTGCCGTCCTTTGAAACGAAAACATCGCTTACTGTCTGCTGCACATTCCCATCCTGGGTGATGTCAAAAGAAAAGCCGTAAAACATGTCGTCAAAATTGTTGAAGTCTTTCACCTTGGCTTCCATTCCCTGCGTAGAAAAAAAGTTTGTGTTCAGGTAGGAGGCGAGCTTCACTTTCAGCGCATCCTGCGTTGGCATCGCTGCCTGCGCGCCGCCCTGCTGCTGCCCTGAGCTTGTCAGCATATAGCCGAGCGCAAGGCCGACCACGAGACCAATTAGAAGGAAAAGAATTATGGTGCCCGCTTGCTGCGAACCCAGCAAGGACCCAATGGACTTTGATTTCTCGGCGTGATGCGCCGCGTGGTGCGCTTCCCCCTCGTGCGCGTGGTGTTTCTTAGGCATACAATCAAGAAGAAAGAAAACTGCAAAACAATTAAAAAGCTTGGCAAAAGGAAAGCAACGCGGTAGGAATCGGAAAAACTGTTCATTTATTTATCCTTTTAAGGAAAAAAAGCAGGTCGGCGCCGGCATCAACCGCGCTAAACCCGCTGAAAATCCGCAGCGCCCGCTTGAAGCCCTCGGCTCTCTTGAAAAAACTCACTGCCACGGAACCAAGGGGCTTTGTTACCCGCAGCAGCTCGCGCTTCGCTGCGCGCAAATCAGCGTGGTGCAACGCGGTAACGCTGACAACGCAGTCAAAGCTGCTGCTTTTGAAAGGCAGCTGCTCGGCTTTGCCGACAACGCGCAGCCCCTTATAGCGCTTAAGCATCTCCCTGCACGGGTCAAGCGCGACGCAAAGCGCGCTCTTTTCAAAAGCCGCAGTGGAAACACCGGTACCAGCGCCGATGTCAAGCAGCAGGCCGCGCACAGGGATGCTCTTTTTGATAAGTTCCGCTTTCGCCAGCTGCTCCTCGGCATGCAGGGCTGAATAGCCCGGACTTATGGCGGCGTAATACCCTGAATTGCCTGGCATCGCAAGGATTAAGCGCGCGGAAAGCAATAAAACAATAATCCCCTGCTGCAGCCGGCGCCCCGCCAAAGCTTTTAAATATGTTGGGTTATATACATTGGCACCAACATATAGGCTTGGGGGGGTTGGTTTTTTGGCAAATGCGCCTGTTATCAGGGTGGAAAACGTCACAAAAGTTTATGATATGGGCGCTGTGCAGGTGAAGGCGCTTGACGACGTCAGCCTGAGCGTGAACAAGGGCGAGTATATCGCGATAATGGGGCCGAGCGGCAGCGGAAAAACAACGCTGTTGGACGTGCTGAGCGCGCTATTGAGGCCCACGAACGGCGAGGTTTACATCAACGGGAAGCCCATAAGCAGGATGGACGACAACCAGCTGGCAGGCGTGAGGGGAAAAACAATCGGCTTTGTTTTCCAGACATTCAACCTAATTCCAAGAATGACCGCCGTGGAGAACGTGATGCTGCCGCTCTGGTTCCTTGGCAAGAGCATTGGCGAGAGGCTGCAGACCGCAGAGCGGATACTGCAGGAAGTCGGCTTGGGGGAAAGGATGAACCACAAGCCAAACGAGCTGAGCGGCGGGCAAAGGCAAATGGTTGCGATTGCAAGGGCTATTGCGGTTAACCCCGATGTCATTGTCGCGGACGAGCCGACCGGCAACCTTGACAGCGCAAGCGGCGAGCAGATACTTGAAATAATAGAGAAGCTGCATGACGAGAATGGAAAGACAATACTGATGGTAACGCACGAAAGGTATGTCGCGGAAAGGGCGCATAAGATTCTGCATTTAAAAGACGGCAAGATCGTCAAAGAAGAAAAAAACAGCAAAGAAAAAAGGAGGACTAAAAAATGAACACAAAATTTTTTGTGCCGCTGGCTTTGCTTTTGCTAATTGCAGGCAGCGCCGGAGCGGTAAACCTGGACACAAACTCGATAACGTATGAGCCGGCGCCTGTTTCGCCGGGCAACCCTCTGGA
>JAPLVT010000004.1 GCA_026396975.1 Candidatus Iainarchaeum sp. | reverse complement strand
GAATACGCCGGCAAGCTGCATCTCGCGAGGAAGCCGCTCTTGTGCACTTTCGCGAAAGTTGGCGGAAAAATGCTTCTGGACCCCATGCTGAGCGAGGAAAAGGCAATGGAAGCGCGCTTCAGCTGCGCTGTGACGGAAGACGACTACATGAGCGCCTTCCAGAAAGGCGGCAGGGGCGGCCTCACGCTCAACGAAATAAACGAAAGCATTGAAATAGCCTTCAAGAGGGCGAAAGAGGTAAGGAAACTTTTGTAAGTGATGCAAACATATGGGAAACACTGAAAAAGTCTTTACCGCAGGAAGGTTTGGCGCCAGATACGGCGTCGGAATACGCAAAAGGCTGCTCAAAATAGAAACAAAGCAGCAGAAATACTACAACTGCCCGTTCTGCGGGTTCAAAAAAGTCAGGAGAAAAGCCGCAGGGCTCTTCAAATGCAGGAAATGCAGCGCGACATTCGCGGGCGGGGCGTACCTTCCGGTAACGCTGAGCGGCAGCATAGTGCAAAAAATTGTGCTGCAAAAAGAATTCGTGCCAGGGGCAAAAGAGCTGCTCGCGGCAAGAGAAACAACCGAGGAAGATGAAAAAGCAGCGCGCAGGCGCGAGCACGGCAGGGAACAACGCGGCAGGCGCGAGCACGGAAGGGAAAGCGGCAGGCACGAAAATCCTGGGCACGCGGCCGAGCAAGGCGCGAAGCAGAAAGAGAACAGCGACATTTGAGGGTGAAAAAAATGTCATACAAATGCACAAAATGCGGCGAGGAAATAGACAAGCTGCCCGACGGAATCATCCGCTGTCCGGTCTGCGCCCACAAAGTTGTGAGCAAAAAGCGTGACAATGTTGTAAAGGAAATAAAGGCAAGGTAAGGCACGCTCGTGTTCGACCTCAGCATTGAAATAGAAATGCGGCCAAAAGAAGCGGAAATCGCGCTGCAGGCAATAACGCCCGAGCTCGGCGCAAGGCAGAGCGCGCGAAGCAGCACGGCTGTAAACATTAAAAAAGGAAGCCTGCTAGTTGGTATCAGTGCAGGCGACAAAACAGCGCTGAGGGCTGCGGCAAACGCAGCGCTCAATTCAATAATTCTTTCAAAAGCAATCTTGGAGGTTTAACAGCATGGCTGAAAAAGCTGAAAAAAGCCCGGAACCAAGGGAAGAAACCGGAACGCCCGAATCGAAAATAGTCGAATTCGAAAGGAACAGGATACAATTGCTGAACGCCAGCGGCCAGAGGCAACAGCTGCAGATGCAGAGCGCTGCAATGGAACAGGCGCTCGAAGAGCTGGAAAAAACAAAAGAGAAAAAAGTCTACAAGGCGGTCGGCAACATCCTGATACTGTCGGAAACAGGGAAGGTCAAAAAAGAGCTGAAAGAGAAGAAAGAAGGCAACGACCTGCGCGTAAAAACACTGCAAAAGCAGGAAGAAAGCCTGGTAAACAAGCTAAACAAGCTCAAAGCAGACCTTGAGAAAGCAGCCGTCAAAAAGTGATGGAAATTGCCGCCTTCGCTCTCTAAATTCAAAGGAAAGCGAATCCTGCTGGTAACGCACAGCGGCTGCGACGTCGACGCTTTCGGCGCCGCAGGCGCGCTCTATTTCTCGCTGCGCGCAAAAAACAGCGTGCGCATAATAGTGCCGGAACACATCAACCAGCCTGCGCTAATGCTCGCGCAGAGAATGCGCATCCCGTACGCGCTTGAAAAAGGCGCATCGCTCCCCGCAGCGGACTGCATTATCCTCGTGGACTTCAACTCGCTTTCGCTCGCGGGCAAACTCGGTGAAACAATAAAGCGTTTCAAGGGAGAAAAAATACTCCTGGACCACCACGCGAAAACAGGCGAAAAAATAGCGCCACCTCAAAACTCGCGCATAGACCCGAAGGCGGTCGCGTGCTGCGAAATAATCTTTGACTGGCTGCGCGAAAGCAAAATCCCGCTCTCAAAAGAAGCTGCATCATGCATTGCGGCTGGAATAATAACAGACAGCGTTTACTTCCTAACTGCGAACAGCAGGACATTCTGCATAATGGCAGAGGCAATGCAAAAAACAGGCAAAAACCTCGCGGCTCTGTTGGCGCTCTTCGAGGCAAAAAAAGCCTTCGACGAAAAAATCGCGGCGCTCAAGGCCGCAAGAAGGGCGAAAATATTCAGGGCGGGGGATTACATTATTGCAACAGCGCAAGTTGGGGCATTCGAAGCTGACGCGGCATCTGTTCTGGTTAAAATTGGCGCTGACATCGCTTTCGCTGGAGACAGCGAGAACGGAAAAATGCGCCTAAGCGGAAGGGCAGCGCAATCCCTTCTCAGGGAAACAGGATTCCACCTCGCAAAACACGTTTTCCAGCCGCTCGCGGCATTCTTCCCGGGAAGCGGCGGGGGCCACCAGGGAGCAGCTGGCTTCAACGGCGAATGCGAAAAGCCCGAGGAAGCGCTGAAAAAAT
>JAPLVT010000057.1 GCA_026396975.1 Candidatus Iainarchaeum sp. | reverse complement strand
TCGATTTAAATCAAACATTTTTTGGAGGCGGGACTCTTGCCCTTAGTCCGGCGATGCGCGCTGCCAAAAAAGTGATGGAATATTGCTTTTTGCGGCAGCGGCGTCAATCATCCCTTGGTTAACCCCCCAGACATTGCCGCCAGCCCTTTGGATAAGTAACCTGCATTCCCCGCCAACCCTCGCATGCAGCTGTCCTGCCGGAGCCCTTTTTGGGTCATCTTTTTATTTCTTTCTTTCCAGCGTGAACTTTTTGCCTGGCGAAATGAAATCCGCTCCAAGCAGATGCATCACTATTTCACTGTTTTTTATTTTTTCGTCCTTTTCTGCATGAACTATTTCCCCTATTACAAGATAATGGTCTGCTTTTCCGGTTTCAATAATCTCATGCAATTTGCATTCAAGCGCAATCTCGGCCTTTTCGGCGGTCGGCGCTTTCACTTTCTTGCTCTCCCTGAAGCGCAAGCCGCTTCTTTCAACCTTGTCGGGGATTTTCGCCTCGCACGCGACTGCCTGCGCAGCCCAGTCTTTGGTGACAACGTTAACAACGAATTCGCCTGTTGCCCTGATATTCTTCACAGTCTGTGTTTCCCTCTTTTGTATACCGAGGTAGAGCATCGGCGGCGAGAAGGAAACAGGCGCAATCCAGCTGTAAGGCGCAGCGTTCGGTTTCCTGTCCAGGCCTGCGCTTGTTACAAGCACTGTTACGCGCGGGTAGATCAAGCGTGTTGCTTCTGATAGTGGTATTTCCTGCATTTGCGGCCGCCAACAATTCTTGGCTGGCTTGTTTTTTAATCTCTTTTGTTCCTGTAATCTGCAGCTTGGTGGTAGGGTTGGACTTTGTTCCCATTATTTTTGGAATCGTAGGCGGCCTTGCCCTTTTTCTGTATGGAATGGTTTTGCTCAGCAACAGCCTGCAGAAGGCTGCGGGCGAAAGGCTGCGCTATTGGATTGAAAGGCTTACAAAGAGCAAAGTGAGGGGCATAGTGGTCGGTGCTGCCATAACCGCAGTAATCCAGAGCAGCAGCGCCACGACAGTAACGCTCGTTGGGCTGATCAACGCCGGTCTTATCACCCTGGAACAGTCAATTCCAGTGATAATGGGCGCGAACATCGGCACGACAGTGACAGCGCAATTGGTTGCTTTCAAAATCGGCGCTTTTGTAATGCCGATTATTGCCCTTGGCTTTGCAATGAGCATGCTGTGCAGAAAGCCGCTTTACAAGTACTTGGGCGAGGTAATACTTGGCTTTGGCCTGCTTTTTTTGGGGATGAACGTGATGAGCGACGGCGTCAGGCCGCTGCAGGAGGACGCTTGGGTAATCGCACAGCTTGCTTCTTTCGGCGCAACCCCTGTTTTGGGCATTATCGCAGGCGCTGTTTTCACTGGCATTATACAGAGCAGCAGCGCGACCAGCGGGCTTGTCATTGCGATGGCTTCGCAGGGCCTGCTTGGCCTGCCCGCGGCAATAGCGCTGATGATCGGGGCGAACATCGGAACCTGCGTTACTGTTCTTATCGCTTCGGTCGGGCTTAATATCAGCAGCAAGAGGGCTGCGCTAAGCCACCTTATCTTCAATATCGTGGGTGCGGCGATTTTCTTCGTTCTTTTTTGGCCTTTTGTTTCAATTGTTGCTATGACGGCATCCGACCTGCCACGGCAGATTGCGAACGCGCACCTGCTATTCAATGTTTCAACGACAATAGTGCTGTTCTCTTTCGTCGGCGCGCTGGTTTTCGTGGTAAAAACTGTTATTCCCGGAAAAGAGGTTCGTATCGAAGGCGGAGTAAAATTTTTGGATGAGCGGACTTTGAACATGCCCGGAGTGGCGCTTTCGCAGGCAGAGAAAGAGGTTGAAAGAATGGGGGCAATTGCCCTGTCAACGCTTGAAGACAGCATTAAGGCTTTCAAGGAAAACGATCTGGCGCTCGCCAAAGTTGTCGAGAAGAAAGAGCGAAGCGTTGACGAGCTTGACGATTTCATCGGGGGTTTCCTTTCCAAGGTAACACGATTGGAGCTTAGCAACACCCAGGCCCCGCGGGCTGACGCGCTGATACACGTTATTTCCGACATTGAAAGAATCAGCGACCATGCGAACAACATCGGCGAGATTGCCGAGCGGAAAATCAAGGACAAGCTTGTTTTCAGCAGGCAGGCGCTGCAGGAGATCGAAGTGATGTTTGTGAAAAGCAGGGATTCTTACAGAAAAGCCCTTCTTGTTATCCCAAAAAAAGACCCCGAACTTGCGAGGAAGGTTTCAGATATTGAGAGCGAGATAGACGACCTTACAAAGCAGTTCGAGCAGAACCATTTCGAAAGGCTTGAAAGCGGAAAATGCAACCCCAAAGCGGGCGTTGCCTTCACGCAGGTACTGCAGAACCTTGAGAGCATTAGCGACCACGCGAAAAACATCGCGGTAGCGGTTTCGCACGGATTCTAAGGCTTGGCAAAGGCTTTAATTAACCTAACCGCAAAAATCCTATTGTGCCAATTGTCGAAAAAAGGCGCTTCAGGAGAAATCCGGCGGGCGCTTTCGCGAAAATGGTTAAGGCATCCTCAAAGCTTGAGGAAGCGCAGCTCTTCAGCAGGCGCGTTTCCGGAGGCGGCAAGACACTTCTTAAGGCCGCTATGGAATCCGCGCTGGCGAAGGCTGCTGTCAGGAGGCAGCTGCTGCTTGACGCGAAGTTCAACATTGAGAATGACGCGGCTTTCAACGAGCGCTTATTCAGGTTTGTGCGCAGCGCAAAGGCAAGGCGGCCTTTTTCCTTTGCGATTCTCGACCTTGACAACCTGAGGCTGTTGAATAAGGCTGGCGGCTATGCGGCTGCCGACCGGGCAATCGCCTTGTTTGCCGAGAAGGCAAGCGGCATAGCAAAAAAGCACGGCGGATTTGCAGGCAGGTTCGGGGGAGACGAGTTGAAGATTCTTGTCCCGAAAGAGCCGCGTTTCCTTGCCGATTCCCTGAATAAAGCGCTTGCGGAAATGATAAAAAATGGGGCGAGCTTTTCCGGGGGCATAACCTCTTCCGAAGGTCTCAGCGGGCTTCCGTTACAGCAGGTGGTTGAGCGGTTGAACGAGAAAGCGAATGTCGCTTTGAATGCGAGCAAGAGAAAAAAAGCAAGAATGAGCTTTTTCTAGTCAGGGCAAAAGTCTTCGATTTCGCTTCTTTCGCTTATTTCGCCCCTCAGGTTTTTGGGCATCTGCTCTTTCGCTTTTTCAGTGCCAAAGTTGCCGAGAAGCCAGGCGAGCTTTACAAAGGCTGTTTCGGGCAGCATATCCTCGCAGTATATTACGCCTGCTTCGCTCAGCCTACGCAAGTTTGTGTAGGCTGTTGGATGAACCCTGCCGTACAGGCACTGCGATGTCATCGCGACAACAACGCCGTTGCTTATTAGCTGCTTTATTGCCCGCATGTTTTCCTCGTTTTCCTTTGTGTTAGTCGGCGCGTGCCCCAGGCCCGTGCCTTCAAGCACCAAGCCTTTATAATTTTTAAACAGCAGGAATTGTTCCGGCGACATATTCGGGTGTGTTTTGAGAAGAGCGACTTTTGGCTCCATTTTTTCGCGCAGCAC
>JAPLVT010000053.1 GCA_026396975.1 Candidatus Iainarchaeum sp. | reverse complement strand
ATTTGCAGCGGCAACCGTTGGTTCTGCCGCGCAACGTGCCTTTGCTTCAGGCGAGCCGCTACCACACCAAAGTTACGCCGTTTATCCGGGAAATAGCAAAAAAATTCCCGGGGAACGATGCGCCTGCATTGCAGCGTATTGCAAATTTTGTTTTTGATTCAACACAGCTGAAACAGACTGTCTGGGGCAGGAAAGACAGGTATCGGAGAACAGCCGAGGATGTGCTGCGGTCTGAAGAGGTCGACCTGCTGCACTGCTATGACAGGAGCCACGCGCTTATCTCGATTCTCATCGCGAAGGGCATTCCGACCTGGATAGTGATTTCCGTGGACTTCCAGAATATGGTTCACTCTTACGTTGAAGCTTTTCTAGGCGATAAGCCTTACACAATTGCGTTCAGGCTTTTTGAACCGCCTATTTTTGGGAGTGGGAATTGTGAAAAAGCGCTCGGCGTCCCGCCTGGAACAATTTTTTTGAGAGGCAAAGAGCTTTCCGATTTTGGCATTACGAGCCACAGCGGCTTTCTCAGGTTTGTGGAACAGGTAAACGCGGGCAAAGTGCGCGACAGGATAAAGTTCGGCTGGGGCCAGAAAAAGTGAAAAACAGCGTTTTATTCCCTTAGTTCTATTTCCACGTGGACTGATTCGGGGATTTCAACCCTCATTATCCTGCGAAGCGTTCTCTCGTCCGCTTCGATGTCAATAAGGCGCTTGTGTATGCGCAGCTGCCAGTGCTCGTAGCTTTCAGTGCCTCCGCCGGAGGGCGCTTTTCTTGTCGGAACGACAAGCTTTCGCGTCGGCAGCGGTATGGCTCCACTGTGTTTAACACCTGTTCTTTCCGCGATGTCAAGCATTTCGGCGCTGATTTTTGTCAGCTGCCCGTAATCCGGGGAAGTGAGTTTTATTCTCGCTTTCTGCATCCTGCTTTCACCTTTTTTTCGGAAAGAAAAAAATTACCGTAAAAATAAAAAAATTTAAAGGAGGAAAATAGCAAAAGCGCTATTTCCCCTGCGCGCCTTGCGAAGCACTTTTTCCCGCCTTGGAACGCATTTGCTTTCCGCGGCCTCGCAAACCTTTTGGTCGTTGAAAAACCTTGCGGTTTTTCGACGTGTCAGAAACCCGCTGGTTTCCAACGTTGCAAGGAGGCTTTTTGCAATAGCAAAAAGGCTCGTTTATTTTGCCTCTCTTGGCACGACTTTTGTTATCATTCCGGCCGCAACCGTTTGCCCCATGTCCCTGATTGCGAACCTGCCGAGCTGCGGGAATTTTTTGAATTCCTCCACAACCAGTGGCTTTGTCGGAACAATCTTTACGATTGCCGCGTCGCCTGTTTTCAGGAACTTCGGGTTTTCCTCTTTCACTGCGCCTGTTTTCGGGTCAAGCTTTTTGAGTATTGCCTCGATCTTGCATGAAACCTGCGCTGTGTGGATATGGAAAACCGGGGTGTAGCCAACAGGTATTGCTGTTGGGTGGTTCAGCACGACGATCTGTGCCTCGAACTCTTTTGCGACTGTCGGCGGGTTGTTCACGTGCCCGACAACGTCTCCCCTTGCAATGTCCTGCCTGTTCAGGCCCCTTACGTTGAAGCCAATGTTGTCTCCCGGAACTGCCTGCGACAGCTGCTCGTGGTGCATTTCAATGCTTTTCACTTCGGTTATAGCGCCGCTTGGCATTACTATTATTTTGTCGTTCGGCTTGAGTACCCCTGTTTCGACCCTGCCGACAGGCACTGTTCCGACTCCCTTGATGTTGTAAACATCCTGTATCGGCAGCCTCAATGGCTTGTCTGTCGGTGGCGCAGGAGCTGTCAGCTCGTCAAGCGCTTCCAGCAGAGTTGGCCCCTTGTACCAGCCGATTTTGTCGGATTTCTTGGCGACGTTGTCGCCGACCCAGGCTGAAATCGGTATGAATTTCAGCTGTTCAGGCTTGTAGCCAACGCCCGTAAGCAACTTGTTTGCCGCATCCTTTACCGCATTGACTTTTTTCTCGTCGTATCCGACCTCGTCGATCTTGTTCAGCGCCACTATGAGCTGTTTCAAGCCCATCACTTGGGCCAAAAAAGCGTGCTCCTTTGTCTGCGCCTGAACGCCGTCCTTTGCGGAAACTACGAGCACAGCGGCGTCTGCCTGCGAGGTGCCTGTAATCATGTTTTTTATGAAGTCCTTGTGGCCAGGAGCATCGATTATTGTGAAGTTGTTTTTCTTTCCCTCAAACTTCCTGTAGGCAACGTCGATTGTGACGCCCCTTTCCCTCTCTTCCTTTAGCTTGTCCATCGCGAACGCGAAAGCGAATGTTCCCTTTCCCAGGGCCTTTGCTTCCGCCTCAAGCTTCCTGTACTCCTGCTCGCTCAATGCGCCGCTGTCGTACAATAGCCTTCCGACGGTTGTACTTTTTCCGTGGTCAACGTGACCGATGAACACCAAGTTAATGTGCGGTTTTACAGCCATAGAAAATTACCTCCAATTACGAATTCGCCACCAATTCTTTTGTGGGAGGGAATTGGAAACCCAAAATACAATACTATACTCCTTTAACGAAAATATTAAAAAGCATGCCCATTTCGGCGGATTTAGGGCTTTTAAGGCACTTCTAAAAGGAGTCCGCGCCTTAGTCCAAAAAGAATTCCGCGCTCTTTGGTTCCGGGTCAAGGCCTTTTCTTTTCCTTACCTCGGCGATTACGGTGCGCTGCATTTCCCTCGGCAGCTGCTCGTAGCCGGCGTATTCCGCTGTCCAGACTGCCCTTCCCTGGGTTGCTCCCCTGATGTCAGCGCTGAAGCCTATCAGCTCTTTCACTGGGGCTTTCGCGATGAAGATTGTTGCGTCGCCTTCCTGCCGCATCTCGCTTATCTGCGTTCTGCGCGAGCCGAGTTCCTTGCTGACCGCGCCCATGTAATCGTTCGGCACAGTGATAAAAAGAGTCTGTTTCGGCTCGAGAATTACCGGGTCGGCGCTCAGCATGCAAGCGTAGCATGTTCTCGTAATCGCTGGAAGAACCTGCGCTGGTCCCCTGTGGATCGCGTCCTCGTGCAGCTTTGCGTCGTGCAGCGTAATCATTACTCCCATGCATTTTTCCTTTGCGAGCGGCCCCTCGTTCATGGCGTCCTGGAAGCCCTGCATTACCAGTTCGCGGATTTCGTGCAGTGCGACAATTCCCCTTGTTGCGTCCACCAGCACGCAATTGTTGTGCACTGCCCAGATGCCCCTCGCGGTTTCCTTGTCAAAGCCCATCTCGTCGAATTTTGCTATCATTTCCTTGTCCTTCGGCTTTATTTTCCCGTTAATCTTTGCTTCAACGAGCTTTTCAAGAACCTCTTTTGGAATCGCTTCCGCTGCCATCTTGAACTTGTTGTGCTTGTTCGGGCTTTTTCCCTCAAGGACAGGGCTCTTCTTGTTGATCATCTCCCTGTAAACAACAATCGGGTTGCTCACGTCAATCGCGATCTTGTGGTCGACCTCAATCCTGTATCTTGTGACTTCAAGGTGCAGTTCCCCCATTCCGCTGATGAGGTGCTCGCCTGTTTCCTGGTTCAGCGATGCGACCACGTTCGGGTCTTCTTTCGTTATCTGCCTGATTGTTTCAATTAGCTTTGGCAGGTCTTTTGTATGCTTGGGCTCGATGCTGATTGTAATAACCGGCTCTGCGGTGCTCTTGAAGCTCTCGAACGGCTTCATCTCAATGCTGCTGATTGTTTCCCCGGCATAAGCCTCTTTCAATCCAATAAGTCCTGCGATGTTTCCCGCGGGAACCTGCTCGACCTTTACTCTCTCAGGGCCCATGAAAATCACGACCTGTTGGATGCCGATTTCCTTCTGCATTCCCATCAAGCGCACTTTCATGCTGCCCCTTATTGTGCCGCTGTAAATTCTCCCTGTCGCAATGTCGCCCGCGTGCGGGTCAACCGTTACATCAGTAACCATCATTGAGAAAGGCCCTTTTTCGTCGCAGGTCAGCATTGCCTTGCCGACCTCGCTCTCGGGGTCGCCGCTCCAGATGGCCGCGGTCCTGTACCGCTGCGCCTGTATCGGCGAGGGCAGGTGCTTTACAACCATGCCCAGAACTGTTGCGTGCAGCGGGCTCCTTTTCGCGAGTGTCTTCTGGTCGCCGTTCTTGCAGTACTCGAAAATATCTTTGAAGCCGATGTTTGTCTCCTTCATGCTGTAAACATCGACAGCCCATTTGTGGTATGCGCTGCCGAAGCTGACGCTTCCTTCCTGCACTTTCACCTGCCATTTTTCAGAAAATTCCTTTGGCGCGTTCGCTTTGATAAGCTTGTTCACGTGCGCGATTGTTTTTACGAACCTTTCCTGCATCTGCTCGGCGTTGAGCTGCAGCTCGTTCACAAGCCTGTCGACCTTGTTGATGAAAAGAACCGGCCTTACCCTTTCTTTCAGCGCCTGCCTTATGACTGTTTCTGTTTGCGGCATAACGCCCTCAACCGAGTCAACTACAAGTATGACGCCGTCAACAGCCCTCATTGCCCTTATCACTTCCCCCCCGAAGTCAATGTGCCCGGGAGTGTCAATGAGGTTGATAAGGTACTCTTGGCCGCCGATTGTGTGCACCAAGCTGATGTTCGCGGCGTTTATTGTGATGCCCCTTTGCTGCTCCAGCTCGTAAAAGTCCATTACAAGCTGCTTTCCTGCAAGCTCGTTGCTCATCAGCCCTGCGGCTGCAATCAGGTTGTCGGAGAGCGTGGTATTGTGTATCACGATTCCTTCGGCAACAAAATTCTGGTTTTCCGGAACGCTGAAATCGTAAACTGTTTCCTCGTGCTCTTCAGTGATGCCTTTTATTTCTATGAACGCCAATTCGTCAATGCATGGAACACTGATTGCCGCCTCTTTCACCAGGGTTGCCATAATCTGGGCGTATGTGTTTCTCTGTGGGGCGTAAACAAGGTTTTCATATTTGTAATAGTGGTGGCTAATGCTTTCCTTGCTTTTCCCCGTGGCTTCCCTTATTTTTCTGAAGCCGCTGCACGGCACAGTATCGCAAACAACGCTTCCCACGGATGCCGCGCCCAGTGCCTCGGCTTTGTGCATTTTCTCTTCCAAGCTGAACCCTATGTTTTGGATGAAATTTTGCACGTTGTTGCCTGCAATGTAGACTGTGTTTTTTTTCCCGACAACAGGCATGCAGCCAAACCTTGGCAATGCCAACTGCAGGTCCTGCATCATTTGCGTGCTTGCTGTTGAGATTGAAACCGCGGAGCGCGATTTTTCAACAGTGCCGTCGCAGTCAAAGTATGCTTTCAGCATTTCTGCAAGCAGGCCATCGGGTGCTTGCTTTGCGAAGCTCGATATCCTTACATTGCGCGATTTTTTGCGCAGGGGGTAGTCAAAAAGCGCGTTAAGCACATGCAGGAGCGTTGTGTTCGTCTGGTATTCAAATGTCTTGGGCGGATAATTTCTTTCAATCGGCACGAATCCAAGCTGCAGGCAGATTCCTTCAAAGCGCTTCCTAAGTGCAGGTTTTCCGACAACGAATCTATTGTACGAGCCGTCTCCTATCATAAGGCCCGCCAAATGAAACATTTCACGCCAGTTCACGGGCCAGCGCATTTTCACGCTGTCTTTCAGCCCTATTCTTTCAATCCAGCCGGATGCCTCTTCCAGCCCAAAACCAATGCAAGTGCACAGCGACACAAAATCAGAAAGCAGATATCTGCCCTTGTTCAGGCAGTGCGTGAAAGTGCTCTTTTTGATTTCTCTTTTGGTTGCCGCGCAAAAGAAAGGCAGGCCTTTCTCCAGAATTTTCAGTTTAAGCGCTTCCCTGCTTTGCTTGTCCAGAAACACGTAGAACCGCTTCTGCGCCAGCAGCCGGAGTGCTTCCGCTTCAATGTTAATCCCACTTTCGCAGGAAAGCTTTCTTGCAACAGTTATTCTTTCCCCGATGCGCAGTTCTTTGGCCTCTTTGAAGCCGAATTTAATGCCGTCAAAAACAAGGTACTTGTGCTCCGGCGTTGTTGAAATAGTATTCCCATTCCTGAGCGAAACCCTTAGCGTCTTTCCGCCCCGCAATTTCCAAGCGTGCGAAATGCACTTTTTTTCAATTTTGCCTGTATTGCGGTTAACGGAAAAAACTGTTATGGGTTTTTTCAGCGCAAAAATAGTTTCACTTTTAGTTTCCCTGACCTTTTCCCCGGAGAGAACGCTTTCAGCATACAATTGCTCTGCACTCAGCACCCTGCCGTCAGCAAGCTGAACCCGGCTATGGGGGGCAACGCATTTTCCGTGGTCGATGTGGGCAACGGTGCCGATGTTCCTGATGTTTGCCCTCGTGTTCATCAGCTTTTCGGCAATCTTCACCATTTCCTCTCTCTTGGCCATAAAAACACCGCTGCATTTTCAATTGCAGTTTTTTTTCAAATTTTTTTTGCATTTCCTGTTGCTGTTTTTTTTAAATTGTTTTTTTTGGGTAATTGTTTATTTTGGTTTTTTAGCCTGATTAAAAAATAAGAAATGCTTTTTCCGCCTCTTGCTGGTGCAGCGCCTTTTTTACCTGCTGCTCTTCGCTACCCTTTCCACTTCGTCCCTTCTCTTGACGCTTAGGCTCTTTGGGTCCTCTTTCGAAGCCGCAATCAGCTCTTCCGCAAGCGCCTCGCTGGCGCTTTTCTTCCTGTTGAAGCTGCCGGCAAATCCCGCGAGCGCGATGTTCTTCAGCGCCTCGTCGATCCTCTTTAGGGGGGCAACGTCAACAGCAACGGCATAACTTATGCCGCCTCTCTTGATTTTTGTTGTGTCTTCCCGCGGCGCCGCGTTCTCTATCGCCTTCACGAGCACCTGAAGCGGGTTCTGCTTTGTGCGGGTTTCAACAATGGCAAAAGCGTCCTCGACAATCTGTATCGCCTGGAGTTTTTTTCCGCAGCTGCCCCTTCCCCTGATGAATTTTCCGCTCATTTTTTTCTTTCCCTGGCCGCTCCTCATTATCTTGTTGATGAGCCTCTCGATGATGCTCATTTTTCCCTTTTCGAAGTGCCTTCTCGCGCTTCTGCCGAAGGTGTGGGGGAACAGCTTTGTGTCAAAGTTGATGTACTTTGAAAGAGTGATGTCCGCAATCTGGACATTTCCGCTGTCGTATTTTCCAAAAACAATTGCCATAAAAAACACCGTGTGAAATTTTTCCTGCGCTCCATTTCTTTTGCCGCTTGGCTTTACCTCTTTATCTTCTCCTTCCTTCCGGTGCGCAGCATTTCAAGGCTCTGGCCGTTTACGTGCGTTACCCTGTATTTCACTCCCCAAAGGTCTCCCTTCGGGCCGTGCTTTGCGCCGCCGATGCCCTCGACCATTACTTCGTCGTGCTCGTCGATGAACTTTATCGCGCCGTCGTATGGCGCGAGCGCTGTCAGCTGCTTGCCGTTCTTTATCAGCTGCACCCTGACGCATTTCCTTATTCCGCTGTTCGGCTGTTTTGCCTCAACGCCCCTCTTTTCAATTACAATGCCCCTGGCCTGCGGCGAGCCCTCGAGCAGGTTGTACTTGTCCCTCAGGTGCAGCTTTCTCCTTTTGAAGTAAGGGTCTTTCATTTTCCACTTGTTCCTGTCGCTGCCGAGTTTTCCCGCCGCGAATTCCCCGCTTGCCATAATTTTTTTCACCTTTAAAAGCAATTTCCCTTTTTTTCCGCTCGCTTATTGCGCCTTTTTCACCTTATTTTTATTTCCTCTATTTTATAATCCCTTTGCGCGAGTGCTTTTATCCTTTTTATTCTGCCGCTGCTGCCCTGAAGCTTCCTCTTGTTCTCGCTGTCAGCGACGAGCAGCGCTATTTTTTTGCAGTTTCTTTCCAAAATTTTTACCTCGTCTATTTTTATGTTGTAAAGCGCTTTTTTGATGAACTCTGTTGCATCCTCGCTGTATTCCAATATCTCAACGTTCAATCCCAGTTTTTTCCCGAGCGCTTTCGCGCTTTCGGCGTTTTTGCCGATCGCCCTGCCAATCTCGCCCTTCCTGACGAGGAAGGCAATCGTGTTGCCTATTACAACGCAATCCCTCGCGTTTGCGCCACTGGCGCTGTTCAACGCGTTCAGGTAAAAAATCTCGCTGCTTGTAAGCCGCATTCCCGCTGTCACTGCTTGCCTTTCTTTTGTGCCGCTGCTTCCAACAGCTTGCTTTTGCCGGCTTTTTCCACTGTTGCGAACGAAACCACGAACGGTTTTCCGCAAAGGGAGCCGAGCTGCAAGCCAGTAGCGTTGAACTGGTAAAAGGGGGCGCTTGAGGTGCCGCACAATTGCCGCACTGTTTCGCTTTCTCCCTTTTTGGCATTAGCGCTTACAATAACCAGTTGGGCGGTGCCTTTTAAAATACTTTTCCTGGCTTCCCGCAGGCCGAACAGCACTTTTCCGCTGTCAACAGCCCTTCTCAGCTCCTTCCCAACTTCCGCGTCGCTCAAAAACAATCACTTCCAGTTTTGCCATCCGCAATTTTTTTGTTCCGCAAATTTTGCAATCCCTTTGTTTGCCGCAGCCTCACACTATTTTCTTTTTTTTTATTGCCAGCCTGGTTGCCCCCGTTGCCGCCTTTTTCGCTCCCAGTTTTCATTTTTTCATTATCAATTCGACTATTCCCGTGCCGACTTTTATGGGCTGCCCGACAATGATGTTTTCCACTACTCCCTGCAGCTCTTCCCTTTCGCCCTTGAAGCTCGCGTCCAGCAGGTGCTTCACTGTCTCCTCGAACGCCGCTCTCGCGAACGGTGAGGCTTTTTCCCTCGTGATTCCTGTCCTTACTATTCCTTTCACTTCACCGCTGAATGTCATGAGGTCGGCAAGCAGCAGCAGGTGCCGTATATCAATGGAAATATTGTTGTCTTTAAGAGTTTTGTGCAGCTCGTTCACTATCATTGTCCTGCCCGCCTCGATGCCGAGTGTCTTGCTCGCTTCCATTATGTCGTTTGTTTCAGTTTTCGCTACGTTCACTTCCTCCAGCTTCTGCACTCCCTTGAGGCTGCTGCCGCTTGTTTTAACCACAAACTCGCCGCCGTCTTTTGCCACAAGCACTTTGTTTATTCCCCTTACTCCCTGCGCCCTGCTGTTCAGCAACTTAAGCATGTTTCTCCTTATGCGGAGCAGCGGTTCCCTCTTGCTGAAAAAGAAGTCAATGCTGTCGCCCCTCTGGCGTGTTTTCGCGTTCCTGATGCTTTTCTTCATTTTTCCCAGGAATTCCCTTTCGTCTATTTTCTTTTCCTTTACCTGTTCCGAAATAAGTGTTAGCGTTACCTTGTTGTTCGTGAAGTCCTCGTCCATTTTCACTACGTCCGAAACCCTGACGTCTATAAGAGTGCGCGCGAAGCGCTCAAGCTTGTCCCTGTCTTTCGAGAGCGGCGGGTTAAAAAAGATTGTCATTGTGGAGTATTTTGCCTTGCTCCTGCCGTCGACTATTTCTTCCACGCGCTGGATTCCGCTTCCGACGCTGACTTCCGCTGCTCCAGCGTAGTGCTTTGTCCTGAGCGTCAGCTGTGTGCCAGGTTCCCCGAGGCTCTGTGCGGCAACAATGCCAACCGCTTCGCCGGGCTCCACGAGCAATCCGCCGAATTTTTCCTTCACTGCGTTGAAGAATGCCTCTGTTTTCTGCTTGTTGAACCTGCGTTCTTCCGCGACCTTTGCGACTTCGTCCGCTATGGCTTTCGGCAGCCCGAGGCTTTCCCATTCCTCTTTTCCCGCGGGAGGCCTCTGCACTTCCGGCTCCGCTTCTTTCGGCTTTGCCTTATTCTCTTTGGGCTTTTTTCCCTTTTTCTTCGCTTCTTTTTCAGCCATAAAACCACTTTTTTTGATTTAATATCAAAAGACATTAATATTGAAACTTTTGTAATGTCTTTTGATAGCTATCAAAGGACAAATTTTGTATCCATGTTTTTGTCCTTTGATATAAGAAAATCATTTCATCTTTTTGTCTTCCTGCCCCACGTGATTTTTCCTTTTTTTTGAAGCCTCATTTCATTTTTGTTTTTTCACTTCGCAATTTTTCCTTTTTCCCTGTTTCATTTAATTTTTTTTGCCTCGGCTTCGATGTCGATGCTCTTTCCCCTTATTGTGCGCTGCGGGAACACGCCGTCCTCGCCGTAGCTGAACTGCACGAGCGTTTTCTCCGCTGTCCTTACTGTAGTGTCGTTGTTGACCACGAGGTCCTTCAGGCTGTTCGCAAGGCGCCTGTACAGGTAGCCGCTGACCTTTGTGCTTACTCCAGTGTCAACCTCTCCCTGCCTTCCGCCCATGCTGTGGTAGAAGTATTCCTTGACATCCATTCCGCTCATGAAGCTTGCTTTGATGAATCCGCCCGCGAGCATCCCGACGTCGCCCTTTTCGTTTGAGGTCATCAGCCTTTTGTTGTAGCCCCTCTTCGGCCTTCCTTCCCTGACGTTAGCCTGGCCCCAGAAGCCGCACATGTTCATGAGGTTTGTGCTGCTTCCCCTGCTGCCGCTTGCAATCATGATCATTGTGTTCAGCTTCGGCTTTTCCTTGAGCAGCGGCTGAAGCTTTTCTTTCATTATCGATTTCTCGATTTTGTCCTTTGCCTCGCTCGCCAGCTGCATCATTTTTATCTCAAAGCTTTCCTCAAGGCTCCTGCCCGGGATGTGCTCAAGCGTGCCTCTTTTCAGCAGCGCGACAGTGTCCTTTCCCTTTTGAAGCATGTCGTTTATCGCCCTGTCTTTCTCCTTGAGGATGTCGTGGCTGACCTCGTACTCGTCCAAACCTACTGTCATTCCCCTCATTGTGAGCAAATTCAATATTATCCTGCTCACCCTGAAGTAAAAGTCCTCTATTACCTCGCTCGGATAGTTCCTCGCGAGCGCATCCACAAGCCTTCCCTTTCCTTCCCCAAGGCTCATCTCGTCCACAACGCCCATCAATAGCTTTCCGTTCTCTATCTTCAGGTAAGCGTCCAGCTTGCAGTGCTCTTTCCTGCATTCCGGGCAGGGCATGGTTTTCTGAATGATCCTGCAGAGGTTTGTTTTGTACTCAAGGTTCATGTCCTTGGGCAGAAGCTGGCTGAAAAGCAGCTTTCCGCTGTAGTTCTTTCCCCTGTCGGGTTTTGGAGGGTCGGTTATCCCGATTTCATAAAAATACTGCATTGCCTCGGGCTTGCTGAATTCCGTGCTCTGCATAGTAAGGACAAATACCCCGCTTACGCCGTCCTCTTCAAGCGTGATTATCGGCCCGCCGTATCTCGGGCTGATTACCTGGTCTCTCACGAACATGAGTTCGCGCGATTCCGCTTTTCCCTCTTCGGTCTGGGGAACGTGCACGTTCATCTCATCCCCGTCAAAGTCCGCGTTGTAGGGCTTGCAGACAATCGGGTTTATCCTGAAAGTCTTTCCGGGCATTACCCGCACCCGGTGAGCGAGCATGCTAAGCCTGTGCAGCGAGGGTTGCCTGTTGAAAAGAACAATGTCGCCGTCGCGCAGTTTCCTCTCGACCTTGAAGCCGATGTCAAGCTCTTCGGCAATAGCCTCCTTGAGCGTATCGTCGACTTTTTTCCTGGCCTCATCCGGCCTCAGGACATAAACCGCCTGGTCTGTTTCTTTGACAAGCTTCTGCAGGTCTTTCTTGTTCCATTCTGTCACAACTTCCGGCACTGTAAGCTCGTCCGCGATGTCCTTCGGCACGCCTATTTCGCTTATTTTGATGAAGGGATCGGGCGTTACAATGCTTCTTGCCGCAAAGTTAACCCTTTTTCCCGTGAGGTTGTGCCTGAACCTGCCTTTCTTTCCCTTCAGCCTCTGCACAATTGTCCTGAGCGCCCTGCCGCTCCTGTGCTTTGCGGGCGGCACTCCAGCGGTATTGTTGTCAAAGTAAGTGGTAACGTGGTACTGCAGCAAATCCCACAAATCCTCAATGATAAGCTGCGGTGCGCCTGCCTCGATGTTGTCCTTCAGGCGCAGATTAATCCTGATAATGTCAACAAGCTTGTGCGTAAGGTCGTCCTCGCTCTTTATTCCGCTCTCAAGCGTGATGCTCGGCCTTACTGTTATCGGCGGAACAGGCAGCACCTTTATGATGAACCATTCCGGCCTTATCAGCTCGGGGTCGTATCCGAACAGCTGCATGTCGCTGTCCGGAATCTTCTCAACCCACTCCCTTATCTGCGTGGGGTAAATCCTTTCCTTGTTCAAAAAGAAGTTTGTCGGCTTGTCAAGCAAAACCTTGCCTTTTGAAGCGCCGCACCTCTGGCACTTCTTGACTTTTTTCCCTTTCGCGACAATGCTTTTTACGATATGGTCAAGAGTTTCGGGCTTCAGGCCGCGCCTGTACTGCTCAAGCTTTTCGTCCGGCAGAACTATCCTTCCGCACTGCTGGCACGTGGCGTGCATAAGCAATTCCAGGCGCCTGCTGAACTCGCTGTGGATCACGGGCCTTATCATTTCAAGGGAGCCGAAGTGCCCAGGGCACTGCTTCATTTTCTGCCCGCAGGTCTTGCACCGTAGCCCCGGGTTAATCACTCCCAGGTGCGGGTCCATTAGGCCGCCTTCCAGGGGATAGCCGTCCTTGTCGTAAGTGTCAGGCACTTTTACCTCAAGCGCGCTCATTTTCCTTACCATCGCGGGGCTTATGACCCTGAACTCTATCGCCTGGATTTTTTTCATCAGCATCAGCAGTCACATCCGCAGCAGCAATTGCCCTCTTTTTTCACGGGCTTTTTCTTCTCCATTAGCAGTCACATCCGCAGCAGCAATTGCCTTGCTTTTTTCCCTTTTTCTTCGATTCTTTTTCAGCCATAAAAACCAGCTTTTTTTTAATCCCAAACTTTTCAAAACAATTTTCCCTTTTCGTGCCACTTAAAACCATTGCAGTTTTTTTTCCCGTTCTTGCCGCGATTACACCTTGTCGCCTATTACCATCTTGCACATTATGCCGAGCGCCTTCAGTTCGTCGATGAGCAGCTTGAAGCCGTAGCTCATCTCAACCGGGTAAACCTTGCTTCCGTCGCAGATCGGGCAGTATCTCCTGTTCCTTATCTGGTCGTTTATCGCAATCACTCCGCATTTCTCGCACACAAGTTCTACCACCTTGTCGCTGTCCTCGATGAATTTTTCCTGCAACAGCATTGCCGCGCCGTGCCCTACAAGCGTTTCTCCTTCCATTTCTCCGAAGCGCAGCCCGCCTTCCTTTTCCTTTCCCTCGGTCGGCTGCCTTGTGAGAATCTGCACCGGCCCCCTTGCCCTTGCCTGCACCTTGTGCGCGACCATGTGGAAAAGGCGCCTGTAAGAGACAACGCCGGTGAAAATCTCCCCCTCGATCCTTTCTCCCGTAACGCCGTCGTAGAAAACCTCTTTTCCGTCATGCCTGAAGCCGTGTTCCCTCAGTGCCCTCTCAAGATCTTCCCGCGGAACGCTGTTGAAGGGAGTGCCATCCATTGCCTCGGCTTTTATAGAGCCGACTTTTCCGGCGAGCATCTCAAGCAAATGCCCTACTGTCATTCTGCTCGGAATGCTGTGCGGGTTAAGTATAAGGTCCGGCTTCATTCCGCTTGCTGTGAAAGGCATGTCGGCTTCTTCGACTATCGCCCCCAAAACGCCTTTCTGCCCGTGCCTGCTGCTGAACTTGTCGCCTACCTCCGGGATCATTGTGCTCCTGACCTTTACTTTCACCAGCTTGTTTCCGTCCTCGTTTTCCGTTACAATCACCCTGTCAACGCTGCCGGGCTTTCCCTTTCTGGTTATAATGCTGCTTTCGCGCCTCTTTTCTTTCACAACCCCGAACTCGCTTATTTCCTCGAGGAAGCGCGGCGGCGATGTCCTTCCTATTACAATGTCCCTCTCGTTCACCTGCTGCTCGAGGTTTACAAGGCCGTCCTCGCCCAGCTTGGTGTAAACAGGCGCGCCCAGATAGCCGACTGTTTCTTCCGTCGGCACCTCAAACCTGTCGGTCTGCCCGCCCGGATACCGAGTCTCAACGGCTTCGTAAGCCCTATAGTAAGCGTTTCTCCCAACGCCTCTCTCGACGCTGCCCTTGTTCATTACGAGCGCGTCGAGCATATTGAATCCCCTGTATGGCATTATCGCTACGACAAAGTTCTGCACCTGCGGCCTTTTGTCAAGGTCCAGGAACGTCATTGTTTTTGTCCTCACAATGTCTTTCTGGGGGTAGTAAAGCAGGTATCCTTCAGTGTCGCTGCGGAGGTTGTAGTTTATTCCGCTTATCCCAATTCCCTGCTTGAACATTTTTGCGCCGTGCAGCGCTTTTCCCGCCATGTCGTGCTGCAGGTAAGGGATCATGCTTGTGATAATGCTGAGTGAAACAACCGGGTTGATCTCAAGGTGCGTGTGCTCTTTTGTGAGCTCGCCCTCGTTCATCGCGACAAAGGCGTTCTCTTCTTCCTCCGAGTCAAGGTACTCGATTTTTCCCTGCTGCACTGTTTCCTGCCAGGTTAGCTTTCCCTCGGCGAGCTTCCTCAGGTCGTCGTCTGTCAGCCGGGGCTTCCCGTTGTCAACGACAATAAGCGGCCTCTGCACCCTGCCCGCGTCAGTGTTGATGTACAATTCGTTAGTGTCATCGTGGTAGGCGATGTTCACGAGCGGGCTGATTTTGTTTTCCCTTCTCGCGGCAATCAGCTCTTCGGTAAGCTTGTCCACCTGCTCGTGGAACCCTATCAGCCTTCCGTTGATGTAAACCTTTGCAATCTTTTTCGCGGGCATCGCTTGCACCTCTTAAAGCTTCCTCAGCTTCACTCCCTTTTTGTTCAGCAGTTTTTCAATCGGGTCCTCTTCTGTTTCGGTTGTCACTTCAGCCATAAGCGAAAGATTTTTCACCAAGCCGCAGTTTCCGGTCAGGAAACCGTTTGCAAAAAAGTTGTGGTGGCGCTCAAATGTAGTGATATCCCTAACATCCCCGCATTCAACTTCCTTGATGCTTTCAACAGTCTCCCATGCCAAGCCGTTCCCCGCTATTGCATGTTCCCCAATCCAGTCAGCGAATTTTGGGAAGTCTTTCTCCGACACCCTAATGCCCTGCTTCTTTCCCATTTTGTGCTTTTTCACCCAATTGTTGACATCATGCTCTCTCGCTTCCCTAGCCAGCTTGAGGGCGATAACTGAATTGCTTGCGCCGTTCCTATGCATGGAAATAGCGTTTTCATATGCTTTAACCCTCTTCTCAATCATTTTACGCTTGCACAACAGATACGAATAAGCGATTCTTGCCAAAAAACTCCTTTCAGCGCAGTAATTGAATCCCACTATTCCATAAAGTTTAAGCAGGTTTTCCAAGTCTGCTGACAGATTTACCTTTATCTTCCTTGTTTCCAAACCACTTTTTCTTTTCGTGCCGTAAACAATGCTTGTCGAAGTCATCCTTACGCCAAACCCCCCAAGCCGCCCCTTTATTTCTTCCACAAAGTCAATCCCGCTTTTGACCAGTGTAGTGGTTTAGGCACTCAACAAGACCCAAAGAGGTTTTGAATAGCAGTCGATTCTCCTTGTATAGCCTGCAATAATTCTTCCGTCATCAAGAACCGACTCTTTCCTGTAAACCGACTGCTTCGAGGCAGTGAAACCTATTGCTTCTATATCGCGCCTTATTTCTTCCAAGTCAACTGCAGTTCCACTGAAAACCAGGGCACAAGCCGACTTGTATTTCTTCATTGAAATCGTGAGGCTGCCATCGCCAAACAAGTGGCCAGCCAGCCTGCTTATTTTCAACAGCCTTTCGTCATCATCCCTAAACGGAACCAGACCCCTATCCCGCAACTCCCTCACAATATATTCCCTGTCGGTTTTTTCCGGGCAAGCCGTGATAATGTCCTGTTCTGTAAGAATTGTTTTCCCCGCTGCTTCCTCAAACTGTACAGGCTCCAAAGGCAACACCGCAACCCTGTCCCCCACAACCAAACTCCCCAGCCTTGTTTTCCCCCTGGTTTCGGAGTAAAAGGGATGGTCAACAGTTGCAACCAGCTTCCTGTTGCTTTCTTTTGTCGTTATTTCAACCACTTTCTCCTGTGGCTGCATTTTCAGGTACCTCACGCTGCTTGCCCCCACTTCCTTCTTATTTTCCCAGTCAAGGCTGCAAACTTTGTGCTTTTTCCACATTTTCTCATAATCTGCGATTGTCGT
>JAPLVT010000083.1 GCA_026396975.1 Candidatus Iainarchaeum sp. | reverse complement strand
TTGCCTCGCACAGCTGCACTTTCAGCATTTCGCGCGGATAAGGAAACTCGGTTATTCTCCCAATTACCGAATTGAAGCACGCCTTGTAAGTGTAAGTTGGGGTTACGCTGTAAACAGCAAGGGCTACGCTGAGGGATTTTTCCACGCTTGCGCTGGTGTTGTTGCTCGGGTCAGCGGCAGATGCGCTGTATGTGACTGTTCCAAAGCCGTACGGTCCGCCCGTAAAAGAGCACTCCCAGTATTTTCCGTCCTTGTCATTTTTCTCTGCGAGGCCAGTGCCCGTGCACTCCTTCTGCTTTGTGGCATTAACGAAAATTGAAATGCTTGTTATTCCCGCGCTGTCCCTCGCTTGCGCGGTGAATTTGACCTGTGACTCAGTGTTCGCATCTGCCGGCGAGTGGAAAGCGCTCACGGTTGGCGCTGTCTTGTCTCCAGCGGTTTCTTGTTTGCATCCGATGCCCTGCGCGTCGCAGCCTTCTTTGCATGTTTCCTGCTGGTAAACGCAAGCGCTCTCCTGGCCGACATAGCCCTCGTAGTACCGCACGCTGTTCTCGCAGTAGTTTGGGCACAGGTAGAGGAAGCAGCTTTGCCAGTGGTCGGGCCCCTTTGTGTTCAGCATAATCGGGTTTCCCATAAAAGTGCCTTGCTTGAGGATTTCATACGATGGCCATACTTCCCAAATGCCGCCCTTGTCTATTGGCATATTGCCCTCAAAGTTCAGTGTTTCCAATGGTTTCAGGATGCGCCCGCCGAACAATGACCCAAAATCCTTTCTTGCGCTTGTCGGGTCTATCGAAGCCGCAAAAATTCCGCTTGTTGAAAGGTTTGCGTCTGCCTGCCCCGCGTTCTTAAGCTGGAATTTTACTGTTACAGTGTCGCCGAGCGTTGGATTTTGCGCTCCCTCAACAGTAAAGTTCCGCAGTTCGATATTGTCAACTGAAATGTCGGGTCCGGCAAAAGAGCAGAAAGAATAGGCCGTAGCAGGCAGCGCGGAAAATATGAGAAGTAAAGCAAGCGCACAAGCTTCAACGAGTCTCCGCCCCGCCGCCATGGGTCAGTTGAATATTAGCCGATTAAACCCTTAAAAAACTTCCCTGTCGTAGTGCCCTCTCGTGAACTTGCTGAACTCTTTTTTTGGCGCTCCGCCGCGCTTTTTTTCCTCAAGGTAGCGCAGCGCCTGCGTTGCTTCATCCTTGCTTGTTGCAGTGAAGTCAAGCGCTATTGCGCCGAAACCAGAGAATTTTTCCAGTTCGAATAGCATGTCAACTGGCATCGGGTTGTACAGCCGCAGTATTCCTTTCCCGTCGAGAACAGCATTGTACTCAAAGCCCTTCCTGTCCTTCAAAGTGCAGTCCTTGAAATCAGGGCTTTTCGCGTAAGCCTTTTGCGCTTCGGCGCAAAAGCCTTGGGAAATTTGCTTCGCGTAAGCTTTTGATGTCATCAGAACCGGGTAAAAGAACACCAGCGGCGCAAGCCTCTCCCCGAATGCCATTTCTTTAAGCTGTTTCAGGCTGCATTCCACGCTTGGAATTATCATCTCGGCGCCCTTCTCAATCATCAGCTTCGCGGCGAGGGAATTGAAGATATTCAGCTCCCTGCCCGCCCAAAATGACGCTTTTCCCTTTATTGCAATCTGCAGCGCGCCGAGGTTCGAGCAAACAACTTTCACACCCTTTTCCGCGAATCTCCTGCCAAATTCCGCGAGTTCGGAATCAGATTGGATGCTGGAAGAATTGGCGAAAATTTGCTTTTCGGGTAATTTTTTTGCGAGTGTTTCGATTTCTTTTTGCGGGATTGATTCGTGGCAGATTAGGGTGTCCGCGGGCTTTGCGCTTTCCTCGAGCAAACTGGTGCTGTCCGCGAAGACAGCGGTTTTTTGAGCCCCTGAATTTTTTTCAATCGGCGGTTCAAAAGAAAGCAGTGCCTTCTTTTTTTCCGAGAATTCTTTCTCGTCAATGGCCTTCCTGTATTCGGAGAAAAGCGCTTCACGCATTTCCCGCATCACTTGGTTCTTGAATTTTTTTAGTTCGCTAAGCGGCAAAAACGGCTCCCCCGAAATTTCCGCGCTGAATTCTCCCGGTTCGAAGAAATCGCTTGCTTTGAAGACTTTTCCCTCGATGAGCCCGGCTTCGGTGTGCAGCTTGGTTGATTTCGCTATAACCTGCCCGGAAACAATTTTGACTTTCTTGCCTGAAAATTCCGCTTCGGCCTGCAGCGGTTCGCCTGAGCGCGCAATAACCCGCAGTTTGTACCTTACTTGCCTGTTTTTTTTGATTGAAACATATGCGAAATCTTTCAGGCGCTTGCTTGAGGTGAAGAACAATTGCTGCCCTTTTTCCAGGTAGGGCTTTTTTCCTGTTTCAATTTCAACAACCTGCCCTTTGAATGCTTTCGGCAGCTCTGTGCTTCCCTTGAAAATTTTCGTGGCATTGAACTCTTGCACGCTGTCCTTGTTTATCGCGCTCAGCCCGTCCCACCGCCCAATGTTTTCGTGCAGCCTTAGTTTTATTCTTTTTCCAAAAAAACCGATTACTTCTGCGGCAGGGATTCCCTTCGGCGACGGCGTTGCGGGAAAAACCCGCTCTTTCTCGCCAAAAAAGTAGCCGCCGCTGTTTTCCCTCAGGAAGGCGATTTTCAGGAAATCCAGGTCTTCTTTTGAAAGCGCTTTTTTCTCCCCAAAGCAGCTGTCAATTGCAATTCTGTACGCTCGCCCTGCTGCCGCAACGTATTCTACTCCTTTCTGCCGCCCCTCTATTTTGAAAGAGTCAATCCCCGCATCAATAAGCTCTTTTATTTTGCCGATTGTCATAAGGTCCTTCATGGACAGCAAGAAGCCCTCTTTTTTTCCGCCGCCTTTCATGGAAAGAGAGTATGGCAGCCTGCATGGCTGGAGGCACATTCCCCTGTTGCCGCTCTTGTTGAAGAGGAAGCTGCTCAGCAGGCACTGGCCGCTGTATGAAAAGCACAGCGCGCCGTGCACGAAGCACTCTATTTCCGCCTTGCAGCTCTTTTTTATTTTCCTGATTTCCTCAAGCGAAAGTTCGCGCGCGAGAACGATTCTTTTTATCCCGAGTTCGGACAGGAATTGCGCTCCCGCTGAATTGTGGCAGGTCATTTGGGTCGAAGCGTGCAATTCCAGATTCGGGAGAAGCGCGCGCAGCGCTTTTATCAGCCCGAGGTCCTGCACTATCACGGCGTCAATGCCGGCGCAATAAGCCTCTTTTGCGATTCCGATTGCTTCTTCCATTTCGCTGTCTTTTATGAGCGTGTTGAGCGCGAGGAATGCCTTTTTTTTGTGCTGGTGGCAGAAATCAACCGAGTCCCTAACCTGTTCTTGGCTGAAGTTTTCGGCTGTTATGCGCGCGTTGAATTTTTTTGCCCCGAAGTAGACTGCGTCCGCGCCGTTCATTACGGCTGCTTTTAGCGCGTCCATGCTGCCAGCCGGCATCGCCAATTCGGGCTTTTTTTGCGCCATATTATTATGCTGGCAGGCAAGAATTTTTAACGCGATTACCGCGGCGTGCTCGACGCTTTTTTGGTTTTTTCCGCTTTTTCCCGCAGTTTCGTTTTTAAACCATCCTGCATCGACAAGCTTTAGCGGCTACTGCCTGTTTGCGGGCGTTTTTTCGCCTTGCGTTTTCCTTTTTAAATCTTGCTCAGCAGAATTTTTTTGTTATGCCAGATGTTTTTCCTGCGATGAAAGCCCTGATTGTGAGGGACGGCAAATTCCTTGCCATCGAACTGGAAGTTGGAAGGAAAAAGGTATGGGACCTGCCAGGTGGAAAGGTTGAGCACGGCGAAGAGCCGATGCAGACTCTTGCGCGGGAGGTCTGGGAAGAGGTCGGCATGAAGGCCGAGCCGAAAGACGTGGTCGGGGTTTTCCACTTCATGCGCCTGACTGACGGTACGCAGGTTGTGAACACTGTCTTCAGGTGCGATGTCGGCAGCCAGAAGCCTGTTTTGCCGCACAAGGAAAACGAGCACATCGGGCAGTTGCGCTGGTTCTCAAAGGAAGAGTTTTTGTCGGACGAAATCAACGCGCCGAAAAGCCTTAAAGAGCTTGTAAAAAACAACCTTTAAACTGTCGCAGTTATTTGGGTTCGGCTTTTTTTTAATCAGCAACTATTTTTTCGGGTTTATTTGGATAAACTCGTTTTCTGTGTCCTGCACATACACTCCCAACTGCGCTGGGTTGTCGAACCTGTACGCGACATCGCATTTCATGACGCTCTCGTTTCCCCGCATGGCGATTGGCGCAGTGAAATTGAATCTCAACGGCGCTGTTTTGCCGGCGCCAAGCGAATCAATTGTGCTTTCCACAAGCGTCAGCCAGTCAGTGCTGCAATCGCTTTCGTTTCCGATTGAAACAACAATGTTGTGCAATTCAGCCTGCCCTGTGTTCTTAACGCTAAGCGTGCCGTTTTTTTCCTCGTACTTTCCGCTTGTGCTGTTCCAGGAGATATCGTAAGGCGGCTTCTGCGCCAATGTCAATTGCAGCCCGTAGGTTGCCTCCTCAGTGATGCCAAGTGTCAGTGTCTTTTTTACTGGTATCGACAGGTATGGCGCGCTCACCACAATATTTCCCTTAATATCGCTCTCTTTCTTTGCGGTAAGGGGCAATTCCACCATCAGCTCTTTCACCGCCTTTCCTTTCGCGGGGATTGCGTCGATGCTTATTGCCCATGGCTTTGGCTGGTCGGCTATTTCGCTGAACTTGAACCATTCCAGCACATCAGCGGCGTTGTTCTTGCTGGCGGCTGTTATCTCAACGCTGACGTTAACGTCTGTCAGCGGGAAACCGTTCTTGTTCGTAATTGTAATGTCCACTGTGTCCTTGTTTTTTCCCTCCAGCGCCTTGGCGCTGAAGCTCGGGCTGTTCACTTCTATTCCAGTGCTAGGGTTAGGGAGCAGCGTGAACTTCGCGTCCTGCTCCTCGTTGGTGAACTTAACTCTCACAGTTGCTGTTTTTGCGTCTCCCTTGGTTTTGTCCTTTACCACAGTGCTTTCCGGAACGTTGACATTCAACGCAACCTGGCCGGTGCTGTTCGGGAACAATGTCACTGTGCCCGAACTTGCAATTCCATCCAGGTCGCCCTCTGCAACAAGCTCTACCGGAACAGCGCTGCTGCCGTTGTTTTTCAATTGCACCAGCAGCTGCCTGCTTTCGCCCACAAACAATTGCTGGGGGAAAACAGAATCGAAATCAACAATGCCCACGTTAATTGTTTTCGGCAGCTTTATTTCATCCGGCTTGCTGGCTGGGCTTACTGTTAAGCTCTGGTTGAACTGGGCATAGCCGGCTTCGCTTGCTTTTGCCTCAAACCTGTATTTGCCGTTGCGCAGGCTAAAGGTATAAGTATCGTCACCGCTGTCGCTGAAAACAGGCGTGTCGCTGCCTTCGGCGAAGACCTTTAGGCTGGCTGCGAGCGGCGTGCCCTCTGCGAACCATGCCACAACAGCAATAACAACCAATGCGATGATTTTTTTCAGGTGCGGCTTTATGCCGCTGAGCTTTGCGCCGATGCCCTCTTCCTCAATACGCAACTGCCGGTCGCTGCTTATGGGCTGGTCAAACTTGTCGTACATGCGTTTTCCGCCAATTTTTTTGTTTGGGCTGGCTTTGGCTATATAGCAAACCGCTTATATTTTTGAACTTTTATTGCGGTTTGTTATATGCAACCTTGCAAAAGCATAGCTTTTGCGAGGCCACGCAAAACTTTTGGCTTTGCATGGAAAGCAATTCAAATGTTTAAATATATGGGCTTTTTGCTATAAGTAGAAGGAATGTTATTTATATAATTTTGTATATTGCACGCTGTAACGCGTGCTGCCTGAATCAGAGTCGGCTTCTGTTACTGGCTCATTTGACCAGCTCGCGCATCATGTCTTCGATGCCGTAAAAGCCTTTTTTTCCATTTATCCACTCGGCTGCCTTTACTGCGCCGAGCGCAAATCCTTCCCTGCTGCGCGCGGTGTGCTTCAATTCAATCGTGTCGGCGCTGCAGTCAAAGTACACAGCGTGCGTTCCCGGAACGCTTCCGCCCCTCACGGAAGCAAAGTGCAGCTCTTCCGGCGCTATTTTCCTGTCAAGCTTCTGCTCAACAACGCTCTTCTTCCTGCGGATTTTTTCAAGCAGTATTTTCTCGATGCTTTTGGCGGTTCCGCTCGGGCTGTCTTTTTTCGCGTTATGGTGGAATTCCACGCCGAAAACATCGTACTCCGGCAGGCTGTCCATGATCTCGGCGGCTTTTTCGACAATCCTGTAAAAAGCGTTTACGCCGATGCTGAAATTGCCCGCATAAACCAATCCGATGCCGCTTTTTTCCGCCGCCTGCCTTGCCTCTCCAATCCTGTCGTACCACCCTGTTGTTGCTATGACCGCGTTCACGCCCAGCGCACAGTATTTTTTGATGTTATCCAGCACGGCTTCTGGCGCAGTAAAATCAATGCAGACATCTGCCCCGTGCAGCGCCTGCTTGTTTAGCTCTTTCGCGGTTGCGCCAGGCGCCAACGGGTCGATTGCCGCCACTATTTCGTGCCCCGCGGCTTTCGCGGCTTCAGCGGTTATTTTGCCCATTTTTCCGAATCCAACCAACGCTATGCGCATGCAAATGCCCCAAAGAACATCATGCGAAAAATTATAAAAAACGCGCTTTTTTGGGCGAATTTCGTCCCCGCGTGTTATGTTATTAAACAATTGCGCCCGCTTTTTTTACCGGTAAAAATGAAAGCGAACGCCAACCTCCAGGGCATTTTGGGGCAGCCCTATCCATTCGACGCCGTTGACGCGCTGAAGCGGAAGGCTGTGCAGAAATTCGGCGAAAAACTCATTGATTTTGGGATCGGCGACCCCACCGACGAAACCCCTGCTGAAATAAGGCGAAAATGCAGGGCTGCTGTCGAGGGCTGGAAAAGCAGCGGTTACCCTGCCTCGATAGGCTCTATCGAGTTCCGCTCAGCTGTCTGCAAATGGATGGCAAAGCGCTTCGGAGTTTCGCTGCAGCCCGATGAGGTTGTCGCAACCTATGGCGCAAAATATGCCTGTTTCCATCTTCCATCTTATTTCGTGAACCCTAACAAGGGCGAGGTGGTGCTGATAACAAACCCGGGGTACCCGCCTTATACCGATGGGACGCTTCTTGCGGGCGGCACTCCGCATTACCTGAATTTGTTGCCTGAGAACGATTTCCTGCCGCGCTTTGACGCGATTGAAAAGCGCGTTGCGGAAAAAGCGAAGATGCTTTTCCTGAACAGCCCGAACAGCCCTACTGGCGCTGTTTACCCCAAAAAAAAGCTCAAGGAAGCTGTTGATTTCTGCAACGAGCGCGGAATCGTGCTTGTTTCTGACGAGTGCTATAACGAGCTGTATTTCGGCGAAAAGCCCTTGAGCATTCTGCAGATTCAGGGCGCGGACCAATGCGCTGTTGTGCTTAACAGCCTGAGCAAGAGGAGCATGATGACCGGCTATGCCGTCGGTTTTTTTGCCAGCAAGAACCCAGAGCTCGCGAAGCTGTTCGCCGCTGTCACCCGCAAAAGCGTGCAGGGAGTTGCGACCTTTATACAGGAAGCCGCTGCTGAAGCGTGGGGCGACGAAAAGCACACCAAAAAAATGCGCAGGGTTTACGACAAGAGGATTGACGCACTTCTGCCCGCTTTGCGGCACATCGGCTGCGAGGCGCGCAAGCCGGCGGGCACTTTTTATATCTGGGCGAGAGTGCCGGAAGGCAATACTCCAATGCTTTTCAGCGGGCGGTTGCTGCTTGAAGCTGGAATTAACACTGTTCCGGGAAACCTTATCTCCCACGAAAGCGGCGGCGTAAATCCGGGTGGGCGCTTCGTGCGCTTCGCGATGGTGCAGTCCGTCGAAAGGACAAAGGAAGCTGCCGGGCGCCTGATGAAATTGGAGTGAATTACCCCAAGGGCCCTGTTATGGAGATAAAGTTCAGCAAAATTCACGGGCTTGGCAACGATTTCATCGTAATCGGCGAGCTGCAGCGCGAGCAGGTAAGCGAAAGGGACAAGCCTTTTTTTGCAAAGCGCAATTGCCAGCACGAGATTGGGGTCGGCGCTGACGGCGTTCTTTTCCTCTGCAAGCCGAAGGGGAAGGATGCTGATTTCAGGATGAGAATCTTTAACAGCGACGGTAGCGAGGCGGAAAACTGCGTGAACGGCCTGCGGTGCGTTGCGTTCGAAAAATTTTTGCTTGAGGGCGGGAAAAAGAAAGAGTTCTTGATTGAAACCGCAAAAGGAACAGTTGAGGCAAAAATCTGCGCTGTCAAAGGAAACACTGCTGAGGTTCAACTGCGGGTGCTTGGCAAAAAAGAAGTTCTCGGCAAATTCCCTATTGTCGTGGAGGGAAAAGGGTTTGAATATTTCAAGGTTGATGTCGGCAACCCGCATGCTGTTGTTTTCCTCAAGGATGATGTGCACGGCTTTCCTGTGGAGAAAATCGGGCATGCGTTTGAATGGCACGCTGCCTTCAAGCCCGAGCGCACGAACACTGAATTCGTGAACATCCTTTCGCCGACAAAGGTGCGCATGCGCGTTCATGAAAGGGGCGTCTGCGAGACAGCCGCCTGCGGAAGCGGCAGCATCGCAGCAGTTCTTGCGGGCATCGAAGCCGGTGTGCTTGAGCCGGAAAAATGGGTCGGCGTGGAGCAGCCCGGCGGAGTGCTGCAGGTTAAAGCCGGCGCAGATTTGTTTTTAATGGGTCCAGCGCAAAAGGTTTTTGAAGGTACTCTTGAGTGGTAAGTTGAGGGCTTTTTATGTGGTGGATTCTGAAGGGGCATCTTGAGGCAAAGGGAAACCAACTGTACATTGGCGGCTTCAGTGCCGCGGCGCTTGCAAAGCAGTACGGCACTCCGCTTTTTGTCTATAACGGCAACAGGATTCTTGATAATTTCAACAGGATAAAGGATGCATTTGCTGCCGCAGGCGCGGCACCGCGCATTCACTTTGCGATGAAGGCTTGCCCGCATCTTGAGGTGCTAAGGCTGCTGCAGCGCGAGGGCGCTTTAATCGACGCTGTTTCCCCGAACGAGGTTAGAATCGCGCTGCGCGCTGGCTTTTCAAAGGAAAAAATCCTTTTCACCGGCACCAGCATCAGCAGCAGCGAGCTTTCGGAAATCGCCGAACCGGGTGTTGCAATAAACATCGACAGCTTTTCGCAGATGCGAAGGCTGCACGCGCTTGGCTTTCGGGGAAAGTGCAGCATCAGGTGGAATCCCGGCATGGGCGCAGGCGGCCACAGCCACACGATCACAGCGGGAAAATTCATAAAATTTGGCGTTCCCGAGCAAAAAGTCGAGCAGGCATTTGAGGAAGCAAAAAACCTTGGCTTGAACGTTGTCGGGCTGCACCAGCACATCGGAAGCGGCTGGACTGGCAAGGATGTCGATGTTTTTCTTGAAACAGTCGGCAAGACAATCGCGGTTGCAAAAAAAGCTGAGGAAATTTTGGGCGGGAAATTGCAGTTTGTGGATTTCGGCGGCGGGCCAGGCATCAGGTACCGCAAAGACCAAGCGGAATTCCCGCTGCAGCGCTACGCGAAGGGCATTGTCGAAAAAATGCGCGCCTCAGGGCTGAAGGCTGAAATCGCGATAGAGCCCGGCAGATACATAGTGGGCGACAGCGCTATGCTGCTCTGCGAAATCAACACTGTGGAAGAAAAAAACATTCCAATAATCGGTGTCAACGCCGGCTTCAACGACCTGATAAGGCCGGCTTTTTACGGTTCTTACCATGAAATGGTTGTCTGCGAGAACGTCAACGGGCTGCGCACAGGCGATTTCATGGTTGCGGGCGACCTTTGCGAAAGCGGCGATGTTTTAAACGAGAACAGGGAAACCCTGCGCGAACTGCCAGTGCCCGAAGAGGGAAACACCCTTGCGATACTGAATGCCGGCGCTTACGGCTTCTCGATGGCGAGCAACTACAACTCGCGCTGCCTTCCCGCGTGTGTTATGGTGCTGAACGGAAAAACCCGGCTGATAAGGGAAAGGCAAAGCCTTGAAGACATTTTGCGCAATGAAAAATGAGTTGTTTCTTATGACCGAAAAACTTTACCTCATGGACCATTGTTGCAGGGATTTCGACGCAATTGTTGTTTCTGTTGCCGACGGAAAATTCGTTGTTCTTGACAAAACCGCTTTTTACCCGCAGGGCGGCGGGCAGCCCTCGGACACAGGGCGCCTTGCGGCCGAAAGCGGGGAAGAATTCAAGGTTGTTTTTGTTAAAAAATTTCCCGACAGCGTGAGCCACGAGGTTGACAAGCCCGGCTTGGCGGCGGGAATGCGGGTGAAGGGAATTGTCGACTGGGACAGGAGATACAGACATATGCGGATGCATACTGCCGCGCACATTATTCACGGCGTGATTTTTAGCGAATTGGGCCTGCTTGTGAGCGGAAACCAGTTGGGGTGGCCCCAGAGCAGGATTGACATTAACATAGAAAATTTTGACAGGGAGAAGTTCGCCAAAATCGAAAAAAAGTGCAATGAGACTATTGCAAAAAATCTCGAAATCTCTTTCCGCTTTATTTCAAAAGACGAGGCGCTGGGCAACCTCGATTATTTCAGGCTCATGGGCGTCGACAGGCACCAGCTGATTGACAGGCTTGGCGACGAAATAAGGATAGTGAAAATAGGGGATTTTGACGAGAGCATTGACGGCGGAACCCACGTGCGCAACACCAGGGAAATCGGGAAAATAAAATTCGTGCGCTTTGAGAACAAGGGCGCTGCTAACAGGCGCATTTACTTCGAGTTAACGGATTAAGATCCGCAAGCGCGTACTTTCCATTTCTTGCCTTTAGGCAAAAGCCGCCTAAACTTCTTTTTCTTGCCTTTTAAGGAAACACCGCTTCACTTTCTCTTTCTAGCCTTCTGGAAGTGCCTTTTGACAGAATCATGCTTTTCTTTTGTTTTCAAAAGCAGCGTGAAGCGCTTTATTTTGCTTTCGAGTTCTGCCTCTTTCTGCAGCTTGTTTTCTGCAATCTGCCTGAAGTGTTTCGCGAGGTCTTCCTGCTCCGCCAGCTGGTGCTGCAGCCTCTTTATCTCGCCGCCAAGCCTGCGCTCGGCTTCCGCTTTTGCGGCAAGCTTGTTTCCCTGCAGGTTCAGCATTTCCTGCGTGTAAGTGCTGCGCAGCTGCAGGGTTTCATGCTCGACGTCCAGAACGACTTTTTTCGCGTAATCCCTCTCTTTCTTCAGGGATTTTATCAGCTCTTCGGCTTTCCTGCTGTACTGCGAAAAAGTCTCTTGCAGCAAATCCACTTTTTGCTTCATTTCCGCGAGGCTTGTTTCAATGTAATCAACCTGGCTCTTGTGGAAGCCTATTCCCTTGCCAAGCTCGTCCGCGGACAATACCATTGTCTTGCCAAGTTCAACCAGCTGCTGCTCAAAATCCGCTGTTGTCTGCTCCTCGAAATAGCCCATGTAGCTTTTTTTCCGTATTTCCTCGTATTTCTCGCGCAGCTGCTGCAGCTCGTCCTCTTTCCTGCGCAGCACCTCCATTATCTGCTGCCCGGTGCTCCTGTCGGTAACAGGCGCCAGGCCTTCCTTGCGCGCGAAAATAACCAGCCGCTCCATTGCATACCTTGCCTTCAGCAGGAAAGCCAGCACCCTCTGCTCTAGCTCGCCGTACAGCTCGGGTGTTTCCTCTTTCTCAAGCACGTTGACTGCCTTTGCGCTGCTTTTCTTGTCCTTCTCAAAGGCAAGGTTCTTCCGCAGCACAGCCAGCAGCTCGTTCATTTCCTGCTCGAACTGTGCTACATCCGGCGCGCCATCGCCGGCTTCTTTCGCAATGTTTTCCATTGTGGCGTCGAACAGCCGCTTGAATTCCTCAAGCTCCTCCAGAGTCCTGTTCAGCGCGGAGGAAAAAGACGTCCTGCTGAGCGCCCTCCAGGGCTGCGTGCTGATGCCTCCCTGCAATTCGTCAATAGCCTTTCCGACCAAAGTAATGTTCCTTTCCAGCGCCAAAACAAAAACCTTTCCCTATTAATAAAAGTTGAACTTTATTTTAAGCTTTGCCCACCAGATAATTATGCTATGATTGGCCCGAAAAGGCAGGTAAGGATTGCAAGAGCCGAGCAGAGAAAAGGGCGGGGGCGGCCGTTTGAAAGAGCCCGGCGAAGGGCTAAAGAAAAAGCCGCCAGGGCACTGCAGATTCCCTGGAGCAGGCGAGAAATGGCAAGGAATGCCTGGGGCGCGATATGCGATGTTAGGAGAATGTCGGAGATTTTGCGCTCGGACCCGAATGCGGGCCTTTTTGTTCTCGCGAGAAAAGGAATTGTTGCGGAAAAGGCGTTGAGGATTGCCTGCGAAGAAGAGGGCATAAAAATGCCCCAGCCGGTTTTTATGAAAGCATCCGCTGACCACCCAACAGGCTTTTATGAAATGCGCGGCGAAGAGCGCACAGCGGCAATTGATAATGCCGCACGGGTTTTGGCACAGCACATAAAGAACGCGCCTCCTTATGCGAGGCTGAAAGGGAAGAAAACGCTCATTTTGGTGGACGATATCACTGTGAGAGCCGGCCAGGTTGCTACTTTCGAGCGTGCGCTGGAAATCGCTTTTCCAAACGCCAAGGTTGAAACCTTCCTCCCGTTCCAAGACCCGCAAGCAGGAGTGCCTGAAGAATTAGAATTAAAATTCCCTGAACAGAAAGGGCGTATTGTAGAATACAAAGGCAAGCGCGTTTACGCGATTGACGTGGACACTAACAGGATTCTCGGCGACCCACGCTTCAAAAGATGGCTGATCGATTTCAGGAGAGAGGTAAGGGCGCAACTTAAATGGCTGGAAGAAGAAAAGAAAAGGCGGACCTAACCTTTTTATTCCCAACAGCAATACTTTTACTGGATGCAGATTTTTTGCAACAAAGGGATTTTCATCGACAGGATTGCGGTCGACCCGCGGAACGGCAGCAAGTCGAGCGCTGCGCTCATCACTCACGGCACAGCGACCATGTTTCAATCAAGCAGGGCGTGCAGTACTATCTTTCGCCCGAAACAAAAGCGATTGTGGAAGCGAAAACCCCGCTGCCAAAAAACGCGGTTGCGCTGGGATTCAAGAAAAAACT
>JAPLVT010000092.1 GCA_026396975.1 Candidatus Iainarchaeum sp. | reverse complement strand
GAACTATAGCGCCGAAAGCATCCAAGCCGACGCGAACAGCTGGCGAGCAGTCGCAACTCCGGCTGATACCACTGAGCCGACGCTTGACTGGGAAGCGCCCACAAACAACAGCACTGTAACAGGCAATGTTGTTTTGCGCGCCTCGGCTTACGATGACGAAAGCGGAATAAAGCAGGTTAAATTCTATGTTGATGACTCGATTGTGGGAACAGTCAGCACCAGCGTTGGCACAGCGTATTCTTTTGACTGGAACAGCATGACTGTAAGCGACGGGACGCACACGCTGAAAGCGATTGCGCTGAGCTGGAGCGGCAGCGAAACATACAACCACAGCGCGCAGACAATAAGCGTTAGGACAAACAACGGCATAACCGCGCCTGCCGCGACGCCGCAGGACGAAACAGACGCGAATGCGGCGATTGACGCGGCAAAAGCCAAAAAAACCGACGCCGAATCATTCATCGCCCAGATGAACAGGCTTGCGGCAACTCCCAGCGAAGAGGTCAAAGCCGACCTGGACGAGGCGAAAGCCCTGCTGCAGGAAGCCGAAGACCTTTTCAACGACGGCAATTACGATGCCGCGCGGGAAAAAGCCGACGCCGCAGAGGAAATTTTAGGCGACCTGCTGAACAAGGTTGCGATAGCGCCCGCGCCATACAAGGGCGAGCAGCAGTATGAGTACAGCAGCGAAAAGCTGGACTTGTTCCTGCAGGCGACAGGGCTGCAGCAGCCGCTGATAGAGGACGCGAAAGCCGCGCTGCAGGACGTTGAAGTGGGCAGGAGCGTTGCTGTCTGGAAAATAACCGACGTGAACGGCGATTACTACAAGGCTGTTGTGAAGGTTACTTTGAAGAACAAGAGCGACAGCAGCAAGAGCATTGTTGTCGTGGAAGTCGTGCCAAAGCAATTCGCGGAGAACGCTTCACTGCTCGGCGGCAGCAGCTTTGAGGTTGTTATGGCAGACCCTGTGATAAAATGGACGATTGAGCTCGCCGCGGGCGAAGAGCAGGAAGTCAACTACGGGCTGCTGAGCAACCTTAGCCAAGAGGAAGCAGACCAGCTGCTTGAATCAGAGCCAATGCAATTGTTCGTCGCTCCGCCGATAGCACTTTCGGGCGGAACAGCTGTCGATGCGGCGAGCTTCGGTCTGGGACAGGCCGGCGTCGGAATGTCGCTCGAGGAAATCGCGGTCTGGATTGGCTGGGCCGTTCTCGCGCTTGTGATTGCGGCGGGGGCTTTCTTTGGATACAACTATTTCGCGCGCGGAAAGGGCGGAAAGAGCATCTACGCGATGCTTGGCGCCAAGAAATCCGGGGAGCCGCCGGCGCAGGAAGAGAAAAAGCCCGAAGAGCAACAGCAGCGCTGGGAGCACAAAGAAGAATCTGAGGGCGCGGGCGCGAGCAGCAGTGAACCGCCGAAGCTCGGCATGTAATAAAAACAGTCTCTTTTTGCCAACCAACTGCTTTAAACAAGCGCTTTAGCAGGATTGAAATTACGCCGGCGCTACCATCAAACGCCAACGTTCAGGAAAAAAAGCGAAAAAACCGCCTGCGCCGGCAAAAAAACATGCTCAAGAGAGATTGAAATCACGCCGCCGCTACCGCGGAACGCCAGCGTTCGGGAAAAAGACCATAAAAAGAGCCTGCGGCGGCAAAAAACCACGCTCAAGCAAGATTGAAACCACGCCGCCGCAATCGCCAAATGCAAGCGTTCAGGAAAAAGCCGGTGTAATCGCCTGCGGCGGCGTAAGGTAAAAAATATTAATTCCGCAGCAGATTATTCTATTGGGTTAAATGGACACAATAAGCATTGTTGGCGGTGGGCCGGCCGGGCTGCGCTGTGCCGAACTGCTTGCGGAAAGCGGATTCGACGTAAGCGTTTTCGAAGAGCACCCGGTGATAGGAAAGCCGGAAAAATGCGCCGGCCTTGTTTCGCGCAGCGGCCTGGAAGAGCTCGGCATAAAGCCCGGCGGAAGCCTTGTCAATGAAATAAAAGGCGCGAAAATTTTCTCACCCGGCGGGGAATCGCTCACTGTCGAGAGGAAAGAAACAGCGGCATATGTCATAGACCGCTTTGAATTCGACCAAATGCTTTTCAAGAAAGCGCGGGAAAAAGGCGCGGCTGTTTACAACGAAAGCAAACTCATAGACTTAAGGGGAAACGGGCTTTTCATGGAAATAAAAGGGCACGGGGAAATGAGGCGAAGCAAAATAACAGTCGGCGCAGACGGCGCGAACAGCATGGTAAGGCACAGCGCTTTCGGCGAAAAGCCGGAGCAAAAAGACAAGTTCGTGCACGCCTGCCAGACAAGGGCAACCGGAAAATTCGACAGGCATCTTGTGGAAGTGCACTTCGGCTCATTTGCGCCGGGCTTCTTCGCATGGGTCATACCGGAATCCGCAACAGTGGCACGAATCGGAACAGGCGTTCCAATGGGCGGAAACCCGGCCGAACAGCTGAACGCCTTCATAAAACAAAAAAACATCGGGGCAAAAGGAAGCGGCAAGATAAGCGCGCTGATACCAATAGGCCCGCCTCTCAAAGAAACAGCAACCGGAAACGTAATGCTGCTGGGAGACGCGGCATGGCACACAAAAGCAACCACAGGCGGCGGCATAGTATTCGGCCTGAAAGCCGCAAACGCGTGCGCGAACACCATCATTGGCAACATGAAGAACCGCTCGCCGCTCTCGGACTACGAAAAAAACCTGCGCGGGATAAACAGGGAGCTCGCGCTGCACTGGCGCATCTGCAGGTACGCGCGCGACATGCAGCCGGCGCAGATGGACGCTCTTTTCAGGAAAGCGAAAAAAGCCGGCATCGAGCGCTTCCTGCAGGAACACGGGGACATGGACAACCCGGGCAAATTCATGCGAAAAATGATGCTAAAGCCGAGCATGTGGAGCCTGCTGCCAGCAGCGCTTAGAATGATTTGAGCCACGCAAAGCCCTCTTGCGAATGCAAAAAAAAGGCAAAAGATTTGGGAAGAAAAACCCTGATTAAAGTTTTCTTCCCTTCTTAATTCTTAAAAAACACGCCGCGCTTAATGCTTGCGTGCGCCTTCAAAAACAATATGTTTAAATTCTGTAATTTACAGAATTTATGCATGGCGGGAATTTACGCTAAGACACTTTTGAAAGAGGTCATCATAAACATCAACAAGCAGTTCACCGACGGCTCGATAAGAAGCGAAGCTGAAATCGAGCATATTGTATTCAAAGTAGTGGACACCAGGGGAATTGACAGGAAAGCGGCAACGCTGCTGATGGAAATCGCAAGAAGGCACCCTTTTGTGGACGGCAACAAAAGAACCGCTTTCGAGTCAATGCTGGCTTTCCTTGAACTGAACGGCAAAAAATTGGAAGTCGGCCCCACATCAAGATTCAATATTGTTGTCTGGTCGATAAAGCCGAAAACGAGTTTGGACAAAATTGTAACTTGGATAGCAAACCACACCAGAGGTGATTGAAATGAAAGAGGTCAAGATAAAGGGGAAAAGAGCGCCAATCACTATGGCGGAATGGAAAGACGTGAAGAATATTGTTAAAGCACATTTGAAAGAATACAAGGACTTTTACGCCGAGCTCGCGGAACTGTAAATTAAGAGCGCCCAACCGCCCACAGGCCCGGCAGGGCGGGAATTGTTACCACATTTTATAAACTTTTTGCAATATTATTATTTTTGTGGTAACAATGGTTTTTGTATTAAAAAAAGAAGAGGGGGGCGGAACTTATTATTATTTGGCGCACAACCAACGGGTTTCCAGAAAGAAATGGAAATCATTCAGGAAATATATCGGGAAAAAATTGCCCCCGCAAAAAAAATTGGAAAAGCTGAAAAAAGAGTTTGTTGAAGAATTCAAAATTCGGTTAGAAAAAGAATTTGAATATCTTGACAAAGAAAAGCTTGCCAAAGTGGATTACATTATAGGGGAATTTCAAGAGCGGATTAGAAAATACCCGCGGATTGCTTTGGAAAAGATTGAGAGAGACTTTACAATAAAATTCACCTACAACACCAACGCAATCGAAGGGAATAAAATAACGCTTATTGAAACTGCCGCACTGCTGAACAAAAAAATAGCGCCCGAAGGCAAAAGCCTTAGAGAAATCCATGAAATAACCAACACTGAAAAAGCATTGAACTATGTGAAAAGCTTTAAGGGGGGGCTGTCGAAAAGACTTGTTTGCGAACTTCATAAAATAATTATGAAAAACATTGACGATGAAACCGCCGGAAAATTGAGAACCTTTGATGTTGCAATCCAAGGGGCAAACTGGCTTCCGCCGAGAGGAAAAGAGGTAAAAGCAAAATTTGAAGATTTTATGCAATGGTTTAAAGAAAACAAAACCAAGTTGCACCCAATAGAGCTTGCAGCAATAACCCACTTGAAATTCATTGAAGTCCACCCGTTTGGGGACGGCAATGGCAGGATTGCAAGGCTGATAACAAACTTTCTGCTGGTGAAAAACGGTTATCCGCCAATAAACATCAAGGAAAAAAACACAATAGAATACGTCAAAGTGCTGCAATACGCGCAAAATACCCAAAAATTCAAGGAATTATGCGACTGGTTCTTGCAAAAGCTTGGCGAAGACTATGCCGAAATCCTAACAAAAAATAAAGAAACTTAAAATCTGCAGGGCTTGCGCCCGCAGACCAGCGTTGGGAAGCCGAAACCTGCCATCAGCGCCGGAACAATATGTTAAGATTACCGTTAGTTTACTTAACTTTTTTTAATGGCTGAGAATCAGTAATCAACAGGATTTGCGCGTGTGGCACTTGCTTGCGCAAAAGCGCTTTACAAGGAAGCGGCGGCGGATTAAGCGGCTGAAATAGCTTTATAACCATTTTTTGTTTCAAGAGTAGCTGTTTTTTATGCCGGACACGATTGCACAGCTGCTCAAGTCGCTCTTCTTTTTTCTCAGGGGCACATTCGCAAGGGAAAAGGTGACAGTTGTCATACCGTGCTTCAACGAGCAGCG
>JAPLVT010000107.1 GCA_026396975.1 Candidatus Iainarchaeum sp. | reverse complement strand
ATTATACATAACAAATGCTTTTTGCCTTGCGTGTGTTTATTAAAATATTTTTATCCTAATATCAAAGGACAAGAATAGGCATACTATATTTGTCCTTTGATAGATATGGCAAAGAGCATAATTTGCTCTCCATGCAAAATGAAATTTTGCGTGGCCTCGCAAAAAGCAGGGTTTTTTGCAAGGTTGCATATAAAACAATTAGGGTTTGGGGGCTATTTGTTGGAAGAGAGCGCAACGCAGTTGGTCCAGCGCATCGCGGGCGAAAGCGGAAAGGGCAGCGAGGAAGTGCAGAGGCTTGTGGATGAGAAAAAGGAGCGCTTCGCAGGTCTGCTGACCGACAGCGGCGCAGCGCTGATGGTCGCGAAGGAGCTCGGCGTTGATTTGCAGTTGGAGAGGCGGCTACAGCGGCTTTCAATCGCGGAACTGCAGGACGGCATGCAGAATATCGACCTGGTTGTGAGAGTGATGCATGTCTTCAGCCCGAAGAGCTTTGAAAAAAACGGCAAGAAGGGCGTGCTGTGCAGCCTGATTGTGGGCGACAAGACAGGGGAAACGCGGCTCACGCTCTGGCACAACGACGTGAAAAAAATGCAGGAGCAGGGCATTGAAAAAGGCAGCGCGCTCATGATCCAGAACGGCTATGTGAAAAGCTTCAACGGCAAGCCGCAGCTGAACCTTGGCTACAGCGGGAAAATAATACCCAACCCGCCTGAAGCAGCGGCCGCTGGGCTTCCCTCGGTTGACAACCAGGTTTTCAAGTTAGCGGATTTGACCGAAGGGCTTAACGATGTTGTTGCAGTTGTAAGGGTTTTGCGCTTATTTCCAATGACAGAATTCAGCGGGGAGCACGGAAAAGGGAAAGTAATGAATTTTTTGGTCGGTGACGAAACAGCAATCATCAGGGCTACAGCCTGGAATGACTTGGTTGATGTCGTGGGGCGACTTGTGGAGAACGACCTTGTAAAATTAGAGGGCGCTTACACAAAACAGGGGCTGCAGGGCGTCGAACTGCATCTTGGCTGGAGGGCGCGCGTGCTGCAGAACCCGAAAATTTCGGGGGAAATTCCGAGCGCAATGCAATTGCTGCACCAGAAAACAGAAAGCAAAAAAATAAGCGAACTGGGCGCTGAAAGCGGGCTTGTGGCTGTCAGCGCGCGCATTGTTTCGGTGAACAGCGGGCAGCTGCGCTACAACATATGCCCGAAATGCGGCGCGAAAGTCCAGAGAATGGAGTCGGGGATGGCATGCGACAATTGCGGCGAAGTGAAAGAGCCCGACATAAGGGCAGTGCTCTCTGTCGTTGCAGAAGACGGAAGCGGGCGCATAAATATCGTCGCTTACGGCGCGCCAGCCGAGCAATTGATTGGGATGCGAAAGGAAGAGCTGCAGGCAGGGCTTGCAAAAAAACAGCCCGAGGAAATAATAAAAGAAATCGAGCAAAAACTCGCGGGAAAACAAATCGCCGTACTCGGCAGCCCGAGGCAGAACCCCTACAGCAACGAACTCGAACTCATCGCGAGAAGCATTGAAATATAGCCTGCTTTGGCAACCCCGGGTTTTTCTTTTCTTTGGCAACTTACACTTCCGGTTTTCTTTTCTTTGGCAACATACACCTGTTTTCTTTTCTTGGCGACCCGCGCTCCAACTTTTCTTTCTTTTGGGCAACTTGCACTTTTCTTTCTTTAGAAAAGAAAGAAAAGGGCAGTTCAGCGGAAGTCCGCTTCCTAATCGCTTTTAAAAGCAGTTTCGCGTTATCTTTACCTGAGCAAGGCACAGCAGGGCAGGGCGCACCCCAAAGCGCGCCTGCTGAAAGCGTGCACTTGTAGGAGGGATTGAATATGGGAAAAGAAGCGAAAACTGATACTAAAATAGAGATAAAAGCCGAAAGCAAGGCTGAAACAAAAAGCATGTCAAAGGCCGAAGAAAAGCGGGCAACAATGACTATTGAGGACCTGCCCGG
>JAPLVT010000056.1 GCA_026396975.1 Candidatus Iainarchaeum sp. | reverse complement strand
AACGCGCGGCATCCTTATTGCCCCCGAGATACGCAAGAACGCGCACGAGCTGCTCGAGCGCTATGGCTTGGAATTTTTCCACATCGATTTTGAAATCGGCAACCCAAAAGCCAAAATAAAAGGCCTGCAGAAAAAGCAGGCGACGCTGTTCGAATTGGAAAAACAAGGCGATTAATCAGCACACTAATTGTTGGACTGAAGTCTTTTCAGCCAAGCCTCATAAAATAAAAATAAGAAAAATGGAAGAAATGAAGTATTCATCTCCTCAAAATGCTCTTGCCTGGATACTTTGCTTTCGCGCCGAGCCCTTCCTCTATCCTGAGCAGCTGGTTGTACTTCGCGTTCCTCTCGCTCCTCGCTGGCGCGCCAAGCTTGCTCTGGCCCGCGTCTATTCCGACAAGAAAGTCCGCAATTAAGCTGTCCTCTGTTTCACCGCTTCTGTGCGAAACAACTATTCCCCAGCCCGCGCGCTTGCTTTCCTTCGCTGCTTCAATGCTTTCAGTGATTGAGCCGATCTGGTTTATTTTCAGCAGCAGCGCGTTGCAGCTCTTTTCCTTGATGCCCCTTTTGATTCTCTCAGGGTTTGTTACGAGCAAGTCGTCTCCCACTATTTGCACTTTTCCGCCGATTTTTGCAGTCAGCATTTTCCAGCCCTGCCAGTCGTCCTCGGCCATTCCGTCCTCGAGCGAGTAAATGTTGCTGTAGGTTCCGCAAAGGTCAGCGTAATAATCCACAAGCTCCCCTGGCGAGTATTCTTTCCCGTAAAGCCTGTATTTTCCTTCGCCAAAGAACTCGCTGCTAGCGCTGTCAATCGCAAGGCTCATAATATCCTTGTAGCCGGCTTCCTCTATCGCCTGGTTCATGAGGTCCAGGCGCTCCTGGATGTTGGCAACCTTCGGCACGAAGCCGCCCTCATCTCCCAAAAGCGTTGCCTGTGCGCCGAATTTTTTCTTAAGGATGCCGTGCAGCGTGTGGTATGTTTCAGCGCTTGCCTGCAGTGCTTCACCGTAAGTTTTTGCGCCGGTGGCAACAATCATCTGCTCCTGGATGTCCTCTTCCAGGCCAGCGTGCTTTCCGCCGTTCATCACGTTCATTTGCGGCACAGGCAGCGTAACTCCCTTGTTGCCGCTCAATTCTGCTATGTAAGCGTAAAGAGGCATTCCTTTTGCTGCAGCGCCCGCCCTGCTGGCAGCCATGCTGGCCGCGAGAATAGCGTTCGCGCCGAGCTTTCCCTTGTTCGGCGTGCCGTCGGCCTCGATCATTGTTTTGTCAATCGCGCCCTGCTTTGTGCTATCCATTCCAACAATTTTTTTTGCAATAATATTATTCAAATTTGCGACAGCCTTTGTAACTGCCTTTCCCCTGAAGGCTTTCCCGCCGTCGCGCAGTTCAAGCGCTTCGTTCGCGCCAGTGCTTGCCCCGCTTGGCACTATCCCAAAAAACACTCCTTTCGCGGTGTGCAGTTCGCATTCAACGGTTGGATTGCCCCTGCTGTCCAAAACCTGCCTTCCAATAACCTTCTTTATCTCATTAGCCATTTTTTCCACCACCAAGAATTTGCCGCCAAGCAATCGAGTTACTAATTTTGAGCCAAACAATATTTTATAAAACTATTTTCACAAAACGATTCTGGGCACAAGGCATTGTTCTTGTTAGGGGGTTTTTTTATGGCAAAACCATTGAAGGGCACTAAAACCGAGCAGAATCTCCTGAAGGCTTTCGCAGGCGAGAGCCAGGCGCGCAACAGATACACTTATTTCGCCTCTGCCGCTAGGAAAGAGGGCTTTGAGCAGATAGCGAACATTTTCGCGGAAACAGCGGAAAACGAGAAAGAGCACGCGAAGATTTTCTTCAAATACCTGGAAGGCGGCGACGTTCAGATTGCCGCGGCTTATCCCGCGGGAATGATAAAGGGCACGAAAAGCAACCTCGAGGAAGCTGCCGCAGGGGAAAAAATGGAATGGGGCACGCTTTACCCAGATTTCGCCCGCGTTGCGAAAGAAGAGGGCTTTCCCGAAATAGCATCAAGCTTCGAGGAAATCGCAAAGGTAGAGCGCTTCCACGAAGGCAGGTACAGGAAGCTAATAGAAAACGTTTCGAAGGGAACTGTTTTCAAGAAAGCCAATGCTGTGAAATGGCACTGCCTGAACTGCGGTTACATTTTCGAGGGAAAAGAAGCGCCAAAAGTGTGCCCTGCGTGCGGGCACCCGCAGGCATTCTACGAGGTATTGGCGGAGAACTACTAAGCCGCCAATTTTTTCATATTTTTTTTATTCCAAAAAGCACCCTTGCCCCGCGCTTGGGCGGCCTGAACCTTACCAACGCTTTTTTCGCATTCAGCCTTCTCTTGGCATCCCGCTTTATCGCAAGCCGGCGCAGGTTTTGCTTATGCTGCCTCTTTACATGAAAATGCTGGTTAACATACCTTGCGAAAAATCGCCTCCAGGCTACCCCACCCCCTGCATTGCCCTAAGGGTTATGCCAACCCGCTCGCTAAGCGTGCGCTCATAACCCCTGATTGCTTCCATCTTTACCCTAGGGGGCAGCCGGGGGTCTGCGACAATCGCCTCAAGGCCCCGCAGTTCCTGCTCTATCATGTCATTGCGTTCAGGCATAATAGAATTCTAAACACCTCGGGTTTAAATTCTTTTTCCCAAGCAGTCCGCGCGCCTAACAATTAGCTTTTTAAAACAAATTCGCCCCTTGTTTTTTGGGGCTTTTTCTTGCAGGGTCATGAGATGCGGATTTTCAGCGGCAGCAGCAACGCTTCGCTCGCAAAAGAAATCGCGGCTTACCTTAACACCACGCTCGGCGCAATAGAAATAAAGCGCTTCAGCGACGGCGAGCAGTACGTGCGCTTCCTCGAGAACATCAGGGGCAGGGACGTTTTCCTCGTGCAGAGCACCAGCAACCCAGTCAGCGAAAACCTGATGGAACTGCTGATAATGATCGATGCCGCCAAGAGGGCCAGCGCAGCGCGCATCACGGCAGTAATCCCATATTACGGTTACGCGCGGCAGGACAGGAAAGCAGCCTCACGCGAGCCGATTACAGCCAAGCTCACCGCAGACCTTCTGGAAACAGCAGGCGCCGACCGCATAATTACAATGGATTTGCACAGCGGGCAGATACAGGGCTTCTTCAACATGCCAGTGGACAACCTTACCGCCAACATCAAGCTGATGGAGAAAATAAAGGAAATGAAGCTCGGGGAAATTGTAGTAGTTGCTCCGGACGCCGGCAGCGCGAAGAACAGCACCAAGGTCGCGAACAAGCTCGGCGTTGACGTTGCGATAATAAACAAGGCGCGCCCAAAGCACGGCGAGGCAAAGGCGCTCAACATAATCGGCGACGTGAAAGGAAAGAACTGCGTTATGTTCGACGACATGATTGACACAGCTGGCACGATTTGCGCCGCAGCCGACATCCTGAGCGAGGAAGGCGGCAAAAAGATAATAGTGTGCGCCTCGCACGGCCTGTTCAGCGGGCCTGCCGTAGAGCGCATAGAAAAATGCGCCATCGACCAGGTAATAGTAACAGACACTGTTCCCGGCAACGGCGCCCGCAAATGCAAAAAAATCAGCGTGCTGGGAGTTTCGGACCTTTTCGGCGAGGCAATAAAGCGCATCCACAACAACGAAAGCATAACTGCGCTGTTTGAATAAGCGGCCTTTTTGCCGTGTAAGCGAATTCCGTATTTTTGCGACTGTTTTTTAACGCTTTTCGCACAACTGTTTTTGTTATGCTTGACCAGACTGATTTTCACATTCTGCGTTTCCTGCGCGAGAACAGCCGTACCCCTTTCCTTGGGATCGCGAAAAAACTGCACGTCAGCGAGAGCACTGTGCGCAAGCGCGTTGCACGCCTTAAAGCGAAAGGAATCATTAGGGCTTTCACTGTGCTGCTGGACAGCAAGTTCGTTTTTGAGAGCATTGTCGCAATAAAATGCAGGCCCAAAAGCACTGCTGCTGTCGTTGAAAAGGTAAAGGAGCTCAACTCGCTCATGCCGGTTTTCGAGGTGACAGGGCACTTCGACGTTTTCTGCATTCTCGACGCGCCAAGCGCGAGAGACCTCAACAGGCTGCTGGACAGAATCAGGTCGATTAACGGCGTGCTTGAAACAGAAAGCTTCCTGATTGTAAAGAAGACCTAAGTCAAGCGCCGCTGAAAAAGGTTTTAATATAAGTTTGCGCTTATTCTATGCTGCTTTAGGGTGCTATTATGAGCGAGAACAACCACATGGTCGGAATGCTGATGCTTGGCTTGAGCATCGGGAGCTTTATCCCGCGGAGCCTGCCGGCGCCGGCGAATGTTCTTGACCCTTACATGAGCTTCACCGGATTCCTCTTTCTGGCAATCGCCATACTGCTGTTCGTCAAGGGTTGATTTTTTTTCTTCACCTTTTCACTAACCGCAGTTCCGCAAAGCTTTTTAAATAAAAAATCTGTACTCTACTCGGAGATGGTTTAATAACTGTAAAGGCATCAATTCAAAAAAAGCAGACCGAACAAGCTCACCCGGCTTAAGGGTTGTGAAAAAGGTTTCGGTCGCTTGAAAAAAAGACCATCTCCACTTTTTTAACGCTTCTTCCCATCGGGCTAATTTTTTGTTGCAGACCGCATCGCCGCCACGGGCCAGCTTGCGCTCAACCGCCCGGCTTTTCAATCTCCAGCATTGCCGCGATGCTTTTAACCGCCTGCATTTTTAACCGCTTGCTATTTTACTTCTTGTTATCGCAAAAATAACACCCCTTGTTATGTATACATATTTAGGTTGTTTTTATGGGGATAGAATTCCAGGAAGAGAAGCACAGCGACCCTGAAATCTTCAAGGCGCTGCACCCGCTGCTCGGGGCATGGTTCAAATGGCGCTTTGGCAGCTTCACGGAGCCTCAGCGCTACGCAATCCTTAACATCCACGGCCTGCAGAACACTCTAATCAGCGCGCCCACGGGAACCGGCAAAACACTCGCGGCATTCACTGCAGTCCTCAACGAGCTTATCACTCTTTCCGACGCCGGCGCGCTCGAGGACAAGATTTACTGCCTTTACATCTCTCCCCTGAGGGCGCTGAGCAACGACATCGAGCGAAACCTCAACGAGCCTTTGCAGGAAATAAAAAAAGCAGGGGCAAAAATAAACAAGGACATTGATTTCAGGATTGCCGTGCGGACAGGCGACACGCCCGCGCGCGAGAGAAGCAAGCAGCTGCGCAAGCCGCCGCACATCCTCATCACAACCCCTGAAAGCTTCGCGATTTTGCTGAACAGCTCGCGGTTCATAGAGCACCTGCGTGAAATCAAGTGGGTCATTGTAGACGAAATACACTCGTTGGCGGAAAACAAACGGGGCGTGCACCTCAGCCTGAGCCTCGAGCGCCTGCAGGCGCAGAACTCTGGCGTTTGCAGAATCGGGCTTAGCGCCACTATCTCCCCGCTGGAAGAAATAGCCAAGTTTTTGGCCGGCATGAAAAACGAAAAGGAAGCAAGGTCGTGCAAAATAGTCGATGTTCGCTTCCTCAAAAAGCTCGACCTCAAGGTAATAAGCCCGCTGCCGAACCTCATTGACACAACCGCTGGGCAGGTTCAGCAGAAATTGTATGAAACACTGCACCAACTCATCCAATCGCACAAAACAACTCTTGTTTTCACAAACACCCGCTCCGCCACTGAGCGCGTTGTCCACAACCTCAAGGAACTGTTCCCGCAGGACTACAGCAGCGGCAACCTTGACGCTCACCACAGCAGCATCAGCAGGGAAAAGCGGCTCAATGTTGAGCAGCGGCTGAAGGAAGGAAAGCTCAAATGCGTCGTGAGCAGCACATCGCTCGAGCTTGGCATTGACATCGGCTTCATCGACTTGGTTGTGCTGCTCGGCTCCCCGAAAAGCATCGCGAGGGCGCTGCAGCGCATCGGAAGGAGCGGCCACAGGCTGCACGACACAATAAAAGGGCGCATCATTGTCCCTGACAGGGATGATTTGGAAGAATGCGCCGAGCTGCTCAAGCACGCGCTCGAGTACAAAATTGACAAGGTAATAATCCCGCGCAACTGCCTTGACGTGCTTGCGCAGCAAATTTACGGCATCGCGATCGCGGACAAAATCCTTGAAAAAGACCTGCTAAAGCTCGTGAGGGGAAGCTACTGCTACAGCTCCCTGGCAAAAAGCGATTTCGACGAGGTGATAAAATACCTAGCGGGGCATTACACCTCTCTTGAAACCCGCCATGTTTACGCGAAAATCTGGTTCGACGAGGAAACAGGAATGATCGGCAGGAGGGGCAAGATGGCGCGCGTCCTTTACATGACGAATGTTGGCACTATTCCCGATGAGGCGCGCATTAAGGTGAAGCTTGGCGAGCACAGCATCGGCACGATTGACGAGATTTTCGCGGAACGGCTGCGCCCAGGCGATGTTTTTGTCCTCGGCGGGCAGAGTTATGCCTTCAGGTTCAGCAGGGGCAACACAGTGCAGGTTGCTTCTGCGGAGAAGAGACCGCCGACAGTGCCGAGCTGGGTTAGCGAGATGCTGCCGCTTTCCTTCGACCTCGCGCTCGCGATACAGCGCTTCAGGCTGCTTATGGAAGAAAAATTCGCGGCAAAGAGAAGCAAAGAGGAAATAATGCAATTCATTGAAGAGTACTTATACCTTGAAAAAAACGCCACGAAAGCCGTCTACAATTATTTCAGGGAGCAATTCTTGTACAGCCAGATTCCTAACGAGAAAAAAATCCTGATAGAACATTTCACGGACGAAAGCGGGAAGCGCTTCGCGATTTTCCACTCGCTCTACGGCAGGCGCACCAACGATGCCTTCAGCAGGGTTCTCGCTTACCTTATCGGCAGGCTTTCGCACAAGGACGTTGAGATAACTGTGAACGACAACGGTTTTGTGCTGAGCTGTGAAACAATGCCGGTACAGCAGGCGCTGAACTTGTTCAAAAAGAACAGCGTGCGGCCGCTTGCCGAGCTGGCTATAGAAAAAAGTGAGGTGCTCAGCAGGCGCTTCAGGCACTGCGCCACGCGCGCTTTGATGATTCTGCGCAATTACCGCGGGCACACAAAAAGCGTTGGCAGGCAGCAGATGAGCTCGCGCCTGCTGCTCAGCGCGGTTAAGCGCATCGGCAACGATTTTCCCGTGCTGAAGGAAACGCGCAGGGAGATTCTTGAGGATTTCATGGACATCGCCGGCGCGGAAAAAGTCGTTGCGGGAATAACAAGCGGCAGCATAAAGGCTGTTGAAGTCAACAGCCCTTCCCCTTCCCCGTTCGCTTTCAACTTGTACGCTGCGGGCTACGCCGACATTTTGCGCATGGAGGGAAAGCTGCAGTTCATCAGGCGCATGCACGAAAAGGTAATGCAAAGAATCGAGGGAAAAGGCTGAAACAAAAAACAGAATTATTTCTTTTTCTTTTTTCCGCCGCAGCAACCGCAACTCATTTTTTTGCACCCCCCCCGCCAGGGTATTTGGCTGTATTAGTATTTTTTTTCGAGAATATTAATTTTTTGCTTCGGGGCAAAAATTTTTAAGCACCATAACAGTGTATTATACTAAGGGGTTTTTTTGTTTTGCAGGCCATAGATGACGATGTGAGGACAAAGGTTTCGGGTGCGAAGCGCAACTGCGTTTTGTGCTGCGGAAGGTGGAGGCTGCGGCCTGTTGAAAAGGAAAAAGGCGCTGTGCAGGCCTCGTTGCGGGATATGGTCGGCTATTTTGACGGAAAATTCAACGATTTGCGCAAGGCTGACGCGAGCGGGGACGATATTAAAGCCGCGATTGAAAACAAGCGTTTTTGCATGGATTTGCTGGAGAAATGCCAGGGCTGCAACAAGGATGTTGACTTGGTGAACAGGCATTTGCTTGCGCGATTCAGGTAGTTCAAGGTTCCGGGAGTGAAAAACAATTGCTCATAGCTGGCGTTGACGAGGCAGGCAGGGGGCCCGCGGTTGGGCCGATGGTACTTGCTGTCGCCGCGATTGCAAAAAAAGACGAGGAAAAGCTCATCAAGCTTGGAGTAAAAGACAGCAAGCAGCTTTCACCGGAAGAGAGAGTAAGGCAGCACGCCGTGCTGCGCGGGATGTTGAGCGAGTTCAACACAGCGCACATTCCGCCGAACGAAATCGACAGCCTCAGGGACAGGTGGAGCCTGAACGAGATAGAGGCGATGCGCATAGGAATGCTGCTGAACGGGCTGCGCAAGAAGCCCGACGTTGTTTTTGTCGATTCCCCTGACCCGATTGCGGGGGATTTTGGGGAAAGAATAAAGCGCTATCTGAATTTCAGCACCAAAATAAAGGCCGAGCACAAGGCTGATGTCAATTATCCAGTTGTCAGCGCTGCTTCCATCATAGCAAAAGTGGAGAGGGACGCTGTGATAAAGCATCTGTGCGTGCAGTACGGCGAAATAGGGAGCGGCTATCCCCACGACCCTAAGACAATCGCTTTCCTCTGCAATTGGGTGAAAAGGCACAAGGCTCTCCCCGAAATCGCGCGCAAAAGCTGGAGCACATCGCAGGGAATACAGGACACTGTTTTCCAAAAAAAGCTCGCGAAATGGGCGGAAGATTAAGCGCCCGCTTTTTTTGCCATGGCGCCTGATTGCAAAAGCAGTTGAATATTGGGCGCCTTATTGCGCTGGCTGGGCCGCCTGCTGTCGGGCCTGCTGCCCCTGCAGTTTCTTCTGCTTCACAATGCTGTCGCCGAAGTGCTCCAAAAATTTCTTTGTGGTGCGCAGCACAAAGCTTCTTCCCTTTGGCTCGCGTGCGATGAATCCTTCTTCCACCAAGCGGTGGATGTGGTCGTAAGCCTTGTTGTTCCTGTACTTTATCACCAGGCTTTGCGATATCGGCTGCTTGAAAGCGATTAGCGCAAGAGTTTTCATTATTCCAGGGTGAAAAATCGTCTTTGCGGCAAGGTGCTTGACGTTCGCTTCATACTCGGGGCGCAAGCGCATTTGGAAGCTGTCTTCCACCAGCACTATGTGCAGCGCGCTGTCGCGCGCGTTGAACTCCTGCACGCAGTCCATTATCGCCTGCTTCGCAGCGGTGTAATTCTCTTCGCCGAGCACAGGCATGAGCTCCTGCACGTTCATGGCTTTCGGCGCCATGAAAAGCGCTGCTTCCACCATCTTTCCCTTTTCGTTCATTGTTGGTAATTAAGAGAAGTCAAGGGTTTAATAAATTTTTTTGTTCAAAATCTCAAGCTGGTTTGCAAGCCCAAAACTGTTAAATATGCCTTCAGCCGCTAATTTTACCATGCCCGAAGAGTTACCTTGGGAGCTGATGCGGGACAGCCTGAGTTCCTTTGCGCATGACAGCGTTGCGCAGTTCCAGGTTTTTACTGATAGGCTTTATCTGGTCAAGCATTACTCTCAAAATCCTGCGGTCGAAGCTTTGAATAAGCAAGCCGTGGCGGTAGGTCGGTCGCTCGGCGCTGTTCACTGGCAATTTTCGGATTTCAGAAGGGCTGACAATGCGCCCGCAAACCTGAAAGAAATTCTTGTGCAGTACAAGAGGGCTTTAAGCCGGCGCTATGAAAAAATGCCTGCGCTCATCGCCAGGCTGAAGGCTTTCAAAAGGGAAAACAGGAACAAATTGAATGCAGACGCTCTTTTTTATCTGGACGATGTTATAGCGAGAATGCAGAATCACTCCAAATTGTTCCCTCTTTCGCGTCTTGGAACCCGCGTTGATGTGCACGTGCAGCCCCTGAATATCCGCAGTTTTCTCAAACGTTTTGCTGGCGAAAGGTTTGTCAACAGGGATGGAAAGCCGGTGCAGGTTATTTTCAGGGGCAAGGATTTGGGCAGTGTGAATTTCGATCGCAGTCTGCTTTACAGGGGGCTCTACAATCTGGTTACGGACGCCCTGAACCATTCTCCCGGAAGGCCGATTTTTGTGACTCTTTCGCGCAAAAATGGGCACGCGGCAATAAATGTCACAAACCAGGGACCGAAGCTAATGCCTGAAGAAATCGTAAAAATCGGTAGGGTGCGCTTTACGCGCGCCTGGCACGACCCAAAAAGGGGTTATGGAAAAATTTCCACGCGCCTGCTCACGGAAGCGCAGGGCGGAAGCTTCAGGGCGGGCAACAGCAGAATCGGCCCGATGCTTTCGATAAGGCTGCCGCTTCGGAGAAGAGTCGCCTGATTTTATTTGGCTGCCGCTAACCTGAATAAAAAAATAGAATTAGAAAAATAAAAAACAAAAAATTTGTTTTTCGGGCTTATGCCGCCACGTCTATCGCGAGGCGTTTCTTCAGTTCCCTGTACCTGTTCCTGATTGTAACTTCCGTTACGCCAGCGACATTTGCGACTTCTTTCTGTGTCCTGCGCTCGCCCTTCAGCAGCCCTGCGATATACACTGCTGCCGCGGCAACGCCGGTTGGCCCTCTTCCGCTGATGAGGCCCTTGTTTATTGCCTCTTCAAGGATCCTGCGCCCCTCTTCCTGCACTTCGCCGCTCAAGTTGAGCTCTGCCGCAAAGCGCGGAATGTAGTGCACTGGGTTTGTGAGCGGAACATCAAGCTTCAGCTCTCTCACAAGGAACCTATAGGTCCTTCCGATTTCTTTTTTTGTGAGGCCGCTTGCTTCAGCCATTTCGTTAAGTGTCCTTGGCACATGGTAAGTCCTGCAAACAGTGTAAAGGACTGCAGCGACAACCGCTTCAATCAGGCGCCCTCTTATAAGGCCTTTTTTCACTGTTTTCCTGTACAGCAAAGCCGCAGCCTCAACGAGTGATTCCGGAATGTTAAGGTAAGAGGCGACCCTGCGCAGTTCCGTCAGCGCTATGCTGAGGTTGCGCTGCATGCTGCTGCTGATGCTCGCCCTCTTATGCCATTTAATCAAGCGGTACATCTGCGCCCTGCTTTTAGTGCTGAGCTTGTTTCCGCGAAGGTCTGTTCCCCTCCTGTCAATCATAGTGACAAGCCATTTGTTGAGCTTGACGTATTTCATGGGGCTGCCGGTGCGCGCCCTTTTCTCGAACTGGTCGCTGTCAAAGCTTCTCCATTCCTTTCCAAAGTCAACCATGTCTTCGTTTAGTATCAGCCCGCAGTCCTGGCATATTACCTCGCCTTTTTCCGGGTCGCGCCTGATCTTGATGCTGCCGCATTCAGGACATTTGTCAGCCATCCTAAAACCACCCTCAAAAGAGATTTTTTTCAAACAGTATGCAACGCGCCTTCAAACTCTCGCAGAAAATAACCACGGCTATCTCACGCGATTTGGTTGAAAAAAAGAGCGAGTCGCAACGTATATTAATATGCCGTCAGCATCATTTATAAACATTTAGGTTCAAGCCTCGATTGCCGGAAGCGGCTTATTCTGCGTTTATAAGCCAAAGGAAGCCCAAATAAATGCAAATTGCCCTGCTGCCCCGCAATGCCCTGTTTTCCGGGTTTTGGCTCCTTCCAGATTTCTTATGGTGCCGAAAAGCCATAAAGCGGCTGGTTATCGGGTTTAAATTTCTTACCTGTTTTATGTTATTGCAAATAGGCATTTTTGCCTTTTGCGGTTTGTGAAAGGCGTTTTGTTTTAATATTTCTTGCCTTTCACCGGTATTTCCAAGCCCCGCAAAGGGCTTTGTGCGCTAAAATGAATCGCTTCTGGGTGGTTTTTCTGAAGGAAGTCAAGTGGATATGGCTGAACGGCTCGCTTGTGCCATGGGCTGACGCAAAAGTCCACTTTTTGACGCATGCACTGCACTACGGCAGCGCTGTCTTCGAGGGCATCAGGTGCTACGACACAGGCAAGTGGCCAGCTGTTTTCAGGCTCAAGGACCATGTGGCGCGCCTGTTCTACAGCGCGGAGGTTTTCAAGATGGAAATCCCCTACAGCCAGACCCAGGCTTACAATGCTGTTATTGATACTGTTAAAGCCAACAAGTTGCGCGAGTGTTATATCAGGCCGATTGCGTTCTACGGCTATGGGCAAATGGGGCTTAATCCGATTGGCGCCAAGGTTGATTTTGGGGTTGCAGCCTGGCCATGGGGCGCGTATCTCGGAAAGGAAGGAATCGAGAAAGGAGTAAGCATGCGCATCAGCAGCTGGGTGCGGCCGCCAACCAATGTCATGCCAACTAATGCGAAGGTGAGCGGCAATTATGTCAACAGCATTCTCGCGAAAGTGGAGGCAATCCGCACTGGCTTTGAGGAAGCGATTCTTTTGGACAACAACGGCAATGTCGCGGAATGCACGGGGGAAAATATTTTCATTGTGCGCAACGGCGCGCTTATTACCCCGCCCACGGACAACACGCTGAAGGGGATTACGCGCGACAGCATAATGCAGATTGCGCGCGACCTCGGCATTGAGGTGCGGGAGAAGTTGTTCAAGAAAGAGGAATTGTACGCAGCGGACGAAGCATTTGTAACAGGAACAGCAGCCGAAATAACGCCCATCCGCACGGTTGACAACAAGCAAATTGGATTCGGAAAGCCAGGCCCCATAACGAAAAAACTCATGGCAAAATACGGCGAGGTTATCCACGGCAAAGACAAGCAATACGAAAAATGGCTTGATTACGTGAAATAAATCACTGAGACAGCAAGGCAGGCAATCTGATAAATGGCTTGATTATGTGAAATAGCCGCGTTTGCGCGGCGTTTTTTTTATGGCACAGGTTTTTCCTTTAGGCAGCCCGAGCATGTTCATCGGCTTGCAGGGCAAGGGCTTGATTTCTTTCGGCAGCGGCCAGCCCGACCTGCCGCCCCCGGAAGAAGTTTACCATATTCTGCCGGGCTACAGGGACTTCAAGTATGGGCTGGTGCAGGGGCAGTTGAACCTGAGGCAGGCTCTTTCCAAGCAGGGCCAGTTCAGGGGCAGCACAGCCGAAAATTTTGTGGTCACTAACGGCGCTTCTGAGGCGCTAGACCTTGTTTTCAGGGCAATCTGCAAGCCCGGAGACAAGGTGCTGCTGCACAGGCCGTATTACTATTCCTATCCAATGCTGCTGGAGCGCAACCATCTGCAGCCTGTTTTCACAGACACCGTTGAGGGAAAAATTGATTTCTGTGATTTCTGCGAAAAGCTTGACGGCTGCAAGGCGGTACTTATTAACTCTCCCTGCAATCCGACCGGCAGGATTC
>JAPLVT010000109.1 GCA_026396975.1 Candidatus Iainarchaeum sp. | reverse complement strand
AAGCAGCGCAGGCAGCATTACAAGGGTTGCTGTTATTGCGCCCGAAACGCGAAGAGTGAACGGGAAAAATTTCGGGGGCAGCCTTGCACCGCAGAAAGCGCTGACGATCGGCCTGCGCACAATCAGGGAGAACAGCGGGCGGGTTTTGCTGCTGGCGGACAGAAAGTACAAGGCAAAAGCCGTTGCGGCAACGTTGCAAAGCAGGGATTTCATGCGCTGGCCGGCAGTTGCGTTAAGGCAACACAAGAATTTCACGGTTGTTGCCGACAGGCCTGCCGCAGCAAGACTTTAAATTTGTTCCGACCAGGTTCTTTCTGTTTGCAATGTTCTATATCATCGGTCTGGGGCTGAAGCCGTCGCACCTTTCGCTTGAGGCAAAGGAAGCCATTGGCAAGAGCGACAGGGTTTTCCTCGAAACATACACCAGCACTTACAGCGAGGGCAGTTTTGGCGAGATCGAGAATCAGTTCGGAAAGCCGCTCGTCAAGCTGGACAGGAAGGGAGTGGAAGAGGGCTTTCTGATGATATTAAAAGACGCGAAGCGCAGCGGAGAGAGCATCGCACTGCTTGTCTTCGGCAACCCGCTGAGCGCGACAACGCACGTGCAGCTGTTGATCGACGCGAAGCACATCGGAATTCCGACCGAGGTCGTGCCAGGAATTTCGATTTACGATTTTTTGGGTGTAACCGGGCTGGACCAATACAGGTTCGGAAGGGCCTGCACGATTGTTGTCCCAAAAGAGAATTACGTGCCGGAATCATTTTATGATATCGTTGAAAAGAACTTTGCGGCGGGCCTGCACACGCTCTGCCTGCTGGACCTCGACATGGAAAGGAACTGCATGCTCAGCGTGAGCGACGCCCTCAGCATTCTCGTGAAAATAGAGAAAAAGAGGGGAAAGCAGCTTCTGCAGAAGGCAACGCTTGTCGGCCTGTACGCAATGGGCAGCGGCAGGCAGATGATAAAAGTTGGAACACTGCAGGAACTGCAGCGGAGCAGCTACTCGCTTTTCCCGCAGTCGCTTGTGGTAGCCGCGCCGCTGACGGAAAAAGAAAAGGAAGCCATAAGGGAATTGCACGGATGAAAAAAAAGAATTGCGCAAAGAGGGTTGGGGCGTGAATTGCCATGGATGACATGGAATTGGTTGCCAAAGTGCGCAAATACGGCGAGCTGACAGGCGAAGCGCTGCGCAAGGTTTCAATAAAGAAAGGCGTTTCGAAAAAAGAGCTGAAAATCGCGCAGGATTTTTTGCTAATGGCAAAAAGCTATTGCAGCGACGCGGGGCACTTCGAGCGGAACGGGGAAATGCTGCTCGCGCTCGCGGCATACAGCTACGCGCACGCGTGGCTTGACGCTGGCGTAAAGGCTGGAATACTTGACGGCAAGGGAGACGATAGGCTGTTCACGCTGCCTTGAACGTGCAATGCACTGGTTTTCCCGCAAATTTTATTAACCTGAAAACAGTAATATTAGCGGTTTTTATGGGAATTTACAAGCAGGGAAAGCTGCAGCTGCCTGACTTCAAGTTCAGCTTTGCGAAAGCGAAAAAGCCAGCACTCGCGGTTGCGGGCGCGGCAGTTGTAATACTCGTTGCGCTTGGGCTGATGGCTTTGCTGCAACCAGCCCCAATACAGGGAACGCTTGACCCGAATCCGCTTGATTTGACAAAAGGCGCGCAGAACAGCTTTTTGACTGTTACGGTAACAAATGTCACTGACGCGACAGCGACAAATGTGCCAATCAGGGTAGAGGCTGTCGCCGCTGACGCGCTGGTTGTTTTCCCGAAAGGCGCTAATATTGCGACGCTCGGGAAGGGCGAGTACCGGACACTGAACAACGCTTTTTCTGTTAGGCCGAACCCGAACGCAGTGGTCTACAGCGGCGCATATGACATTGTGATAACAGCGACAATAAACGGGCAGCAGTTCAGCAAAAAAGTCACTCTTGAATTAAAAGCCGCCTGAATAAACAGCTTGGCTGCCGATTGGTTAATAGTGTTTTATCCCGAATTCTTTGAAAATCCGTTCGGGCTTCTGCCATTGCGCTTCCACTTTTTCCACATGACCGCCGGCTGGGCCTCTGCGCAGCGTGCCGAGCAGCTGCTGCAGCGCCTCGCTGCTTCCCTGCGCCAAAACCTCGACAATGCCGTCGGGAAGGTTCATCACAAAGCCAGTTATGCCCAATGCCCTTGCCTTTGAGGCGACAAAGTACCTGAAGCCAACTCCCTGGACGTCGCCGCTGACGAAAGCGTGCAATTGTTCCATCTGGAGAATAAGGATGAAGGAAAGTTGTTTTAATTTTATTTCCGCACTCAAAGGGCTTTAGAGTTTTTCGAAGTAGCGCTTGTGCTCCCAGTCTGTCACATGAATCCTGTATTCGTCCCATTCCGCTGTTTTTGCGTTAATGTACTTGTTGAATGTTTCCTCTCCGAAAACGCTTTTCATGAGAGCGCTTTTTTTGAATTCCGAGAGCGCCTCATCAAGCGAGCCCGGCAGTGTTTCAATTCCCGTCTGGGCGCGCTTATCGTTGTCAAATTTATAGACGTCTTCCTCTATTGGCCCGGGCGGCTGCATCTTTTTCTTTATGCCCTCCAGGCCTGCAGCAAGCATCGCCGCGAACGCGAGATAGGGGTTGCAGCTCGGGTCTGGGCACCTCAGTTCAGCCCTTGTGCCTTTTTCCCTGCCGGGGCTGTAAGAGGGCACTCTTATGAGCGCGCTCCTGTTTACTCTGCCCCAGC
>JAPLVT010000166.1 GCA_026396975.1 Candidatus Iainarchaeum sp. | reverse complement strand
AACGCTCCGCTCTCTCAATCTCCCGCGCGTAGTATTTTCTGATGCTCTCCCTTACCAGCGTTTCATCTCGTTTCGGCATGTTTTTTGCAATCCACTTTAAGTCTTCAACCTCAGCCCTCGTATTTGCAAGCTGTACCCTGGCCGCAGTTCTGATCTTCCTTGCCTCAGCCAAACCGCTTCTACCAGCCCTCTTGAGCCTATTCCGCTTCCGCAGATTTCTTTTAATACCATCCATAACAACCCTTGACTGGCGGCTTCTTAGCTCCATCATATCGAGCAAGTGCTCAACAATGCTGACCCTCCTTTCCCTTGCCCTGCTAACAAGGTCTTTTCTAACAAGCTCAAACGCCTGAAGCGGGTCCTTATTTCTCACGTAATCTTGTACTGCAAGAGTCTCTTTTTTTCTTGGAATCCTTGAGAGGTCACGGGCCATCCTGCTCGCGCTCTTGCGCACCGCCCTTTTCCAAGCCGCACTGCCCGGCCTTTTCCAAATCCTCTTTCCCATCCAATCAACTTGCTCATGCAATATGCTTAATTACTTTATTAAAGAAAATTAATTTAATATGCCCGAATTGCGTGCAAAAGGAAGGAAGCTTTCTTCCCAGGGCGCGTTCAGGTTTGCTCTGGAAAGCAGTGGCGTTGGCAGGGCAAAGAAGGCTTATTTGAATGTCCTGAGAAGCGTTCTGCCGAGGCAGGCGCTGCTGCTGGCACTGAAAGCAAAGCACCCTGCAATGTACAGGCACAGCAGGGAGGTTGCCTCGCTGTCTGTTGCGATTTGCAGGGAGTACGCTGCGCGCTTCGGGGGCAAGTTTAACGAAACAGCAGTGAGGGAAGCCGCGCTGTTCCACGACATCGGGAAGCTGGGGATTGGCAAAGGGCTGATGGCAAAAAGGGGGCTTTCTGCTGATGAACTGCGGCAGTTCAGGCAGCACCCCCAAACCGGTTTTGAGTTGACCGAAAGCGTTTTGGGGAGGAAGGCGAGGGAAGCAATCCTGCTGCATCAGGAGGAGATAGACGGCTCAGGCTATCCTTTGCGCCTGAAGGGGCCCAAATTGAATCTTCTGACAAGAATTCTTACTGTTGCAGACGATTACAGCGCGATGACTCAGAGAAGGGGCTATAACAATGAAAAAAGCCCTGCCGTTGCCCTTAAGGACCTTGTTGCAAAAGCAGGCAAGCGATACGACAGAAAAGTTGTGGAGGCATTCGCTACTGTCCTGAGGAAACAGGGGGTTGTTGCTTAATGGGCGAACTACACGAAGCAGGTTTTTACAAAAAGCTCAAGGATAAAACAGTGCAGTGCTTTTTATGCAGGCGCGAATGCGTCATCACCGAAGGAAGCAAAGGGGCCTGTGGTGTAAGGAAAAATTTGGATGGAAAGCTCTATTCGCTAGTGTACGGCCGCACTCTAACGATGAGCATTGACCCGATAGAAAAAAAGCCATTATATCATTTCAAGCCGGGAACGCAGTGCCTTGGAATTTCAACCTTCGGGTGTAATTTTTTCTGCGGGCATTGCCAGAACGCGGACATCAGCCAGCAGCGGAGCGAGGATGCAATTGCAAAAGTTCCTTTCACTTCGCCGCAGGAAATCGTTGAGCAAACTCTTGCCGCCGGCGTGGAGGGAATCGCATACACTTATACTGAGCCCACGATTTTCGCGGAGTACGCGCTTGACACAATGAAAATTGCGAAAAAGAAAGGGCTGTACAATGTTTGGGTGAGCAACGGCTACATGGGGAAAGAATGCATCGAAACGATTGCGCCTTTCCTTGATGCAATAAATGTTGATTTGAAGGGAAACGCGAAATTCTACCAAGAGGTTTGCGGCAATGTCAACATTGATTTTGTAAAGGAAAACATACAACTGCTGCACAAAAAGAAAGCGCACGTTGAAATCGCCTGCCTGATAATCCCGGGTTACAATGACACCGAGCAGGATTTCAAGGAAACAGCCGAATTCCTGGTTTCTGTTGACCCGCTGATGCCAGTGCATTTCTCGCGCTTCTGGCCGCAATACAAAATGCAGCACCTTCCGCCAACAGACACTGCGAAGCTGCGCAGGGTGCGCGAGGTCGCGCTGAAAGCAGGGCTCAAGTACGTTTACCTCGGCAATGTGACGGAAGAAGAGCCGACGCGCTGCCCGAAGTGCCATTCTGTGCTTGTGAAGCGTTTTGGCATGGCAGCGGAAGTGGTAGGCGTAGGAAAGGGCGGCAATTGCAAAAAGTGCGGTGCAAAAGCCGGCTTCATTATTTGAACTACATTATTCCGAAGAACCTTAGCACGAGCATTACGCCGATGCCGGCCAACCCAAAGATAACGCTTACCACCAGCGAGGCAACAAGGTCCAGTTTTATGCCAAAAACAAAGTACACAACAGCCCAAGCGATAACGCCGAGAATGCTGTTGATTACTATTTTTTTTATGAAAAGGAAAACAAGCACTGCGGCAATCACAAGCCCTATTCCAACGCCCAGCGCTGCGGGATTCCCCACGAGCTGCATCACTGTTTCGCCCGCGGTGTTCCCTGCTTGTGTGCCAAGTGTTTCAAGCGCTCCCGATGGCAAAGCTGTTTCAAGCAACGGCAATGCTAACATACACTATTACCTGCAATGAACTGTTTTTAATAAAATCTTCTCGGCATGCAAAGTTTCTTCCGGCGTTTAGTATTAACCCGCCTATAACCCGCTTTTTTTGCCTTTTTGGCGCGAAAAGCGGGTTTAAAAAGTTTTTTCCCTTCCCCTTTCCTTATGACCTCTTTCACGGAAGAGCAGAAGCGCATCGCGCTGTTGCTGTTGCACGCGCCGAAAACAGCTGAAGACCTGAACAAGCAGCTGAACATTCCCTTCAACAAGCTGAACGAGGAGCTTGCCACAATGATGAAGCTCGGCCTGCTTGAAAAAGAAGGGTTTCCCACAAAGTACAGGCTCAAGAAGAAAATCGCTGATGAGGTAGGAAGGCGCAAGCAGATCGCGGAAACAGACTTCAACAGGCTGCGCATCAGGGCTTACATTGAAATGCAGGCCATAGAGGAAGACCTCCTGAAGAAACAGCTGCAAAAGCTAGAGGAAAGCATGCGAAAGGACAAATGCTTCACAATCTACACGCTTGAAAAAGCCCCAATTGACAAGCAGGGGGAATACTACAGCACTTATTTCGAGCTGAATTTCAGCGTAAAGGACTTCGCCTCGCTGGTAAAATTCATG
>JAPLVT010000149.1 GCA_026396975.1 Candidatus Iainarchaeum sp. | reverse complement strand
CTGCTCGGCTGTCCGCTGGACAAAGTTCTCGGGGTCGCGCCATCCGCTGCTCGCTCCCTTGAAGGCGAAAGCCTTGTATTCTCCGCCCGGCACTCTCTCGAAAACAGCCATGCCGTTAACATCGCTGATTTTTGTCGCGAAACCCGCGCTGAATCCGCCGCTGCTGTACAAGCCGACTGTTGCTCCCCTTACGAGCGTGCCGTCCTGGTCAAGCACCTTTACCCGCAGCTTTCCGCCGCACTCGCCGTCAAACGGCTTCAAGGCGGCATCAATGAGCCCCTGGCTTATCGTTAAGTCGTGTATTACCTTGAGGCAGAAGCCCTCCTTGTCAATCACGGCAGTGTAAGCGGTGTCTTCTGAAACAGGGAATTCGACAATGCCGTTTTCGTCGGCGCTGCTTGTCTTGCTGTCGACTTCCTGTGACCCGCTGCGCAGCAAAACCGAGGCGCCATCAATGACAGCCCTGTTGGACTCGTTGATAACCCTCAATCTAATTGTGCCAACAATGTTCCTCTCAAGCACCAGCTGGACTGTTTTTTTGTCTCCGGCCGAAACGCTGAAAACATCGCTCTTCGCAACGCCGTAGCTGCCGCTGCCGCTTGTTTTCAAAAAGTAGCTGCCGGGCTGCCTCGTGAACTTCGCTTTCCCGTTCTCGCTTGTCTCGCTCTCAATCGGGCCAATGCCAGCTTCGGTACCGTTGTCCTGGTAAAGGTAAACAGCAACGCCCTCGCCCGCCAGCTGGCCATTGAACAGCAATTCCGCAGTGATTTCCGCGGTGTCCCCGGCCAATTCGCTCAAATAAATCGTCTGCTGGCTCTGCACCAGCTCAATGCTGTCCACAGCTTCAAAGCCGTCGCCCCTTACGCTCACAACAAGCCCCTGGCAATTGGAGGGCTCGGTTACGGTTGCAACCCCGCTCGAAACAGTAATATCGCTCGGTGCGGCGGCAGCGCTGTTCCTGCACTGGAAGCTCAAGGTCACAGGCTCCCTTACAGGCTGCCCCAGCTTGTCCTTCAAAGAAATAGTGTAAGTGCTTTCCTCAAGCGCCGCAAGAGTTATCTGGTACGGGAGCACGGATTTGTCGGCAGTAATTGTTTCATCAAAATCCTGGAAACCGCTTTTTGAAACCTTAACTGTTATCTCGGAGTTCAGTGGCACGCTAAACTGCCCTGTCTGGCCGCTGGCGCCGGTTTGCCCGCTGAAAACCTCGTTGTCGCCAAGCAAAACCCTTACTGCCGCGCCCTCTATCGCGGCGCCGTCGGTGTCGGCAACCTTGAAAGAAAAAGCAGCCGAGCCCGGCAAAAGCCCAGGCAGCCACATTATCCCCAAAACAAGCAGCAATGCAATAACAACAATAAAAAGCGCAAAAGAAGGCACAACCCCGTCAATCTTGTCCACAATGCCCATAATGTGGACCTTTTTGTCAATCCTGTCGAGGGCGGCATACCACTTGTCCTCTGCCTTCAAATAGGCTTCCTTGAGCGATTCCAAAGCCATGTCGAACCCTGTAAGAATCTTACCTGCTTCTAATTAATAAATTACTTTTTGGTATATATAATCTTTTTTCTATTAATAAACCTGCCCCCGCCTTTTTCTTACTTTTAACGCCGCCGCACGAGAAATCCCACTGCTTTAGCTACCTTACCATTTCGCATGGCGAGGCAT
>JAPLVT010000029.1 GCA_026396975.1 Candidatus Iainarchaeum sp. | reverse complement strand
AGCGTTATCTCGGTGTGCCCGAAACCGTTCCTGCGCATCCACGCTTCAACAAACTTGCTAAGGTGATGCACTGCATAAAAAGTGCTTACCGCGAACACCAGTGCGGCAATGGCAAGGCCGAGTGCGCCGCCTCCGCCGGCTGAAATGCTGGTGACCAGAACAAGCAGCAGCACCCCCAAAAAGTCCTGCAGAATGAGAATGCTGAGGCTGATTTTCGCAGCCATATTATGCAGCAGATTTTTGTCTATCAGGAACTTTGCGACAATCGCAGTGCTGGTGCTGAACAGCATTATGCCGACCACAAAAGCAAAAAGAATGTCATAGCCCAGCAAGAGCATAACCAGCGCGCCCAAGCCAGTGGTCAGGGTCATGTCAATGAGCGCCAGCCCGAATATTGCGTTGCCTGCTGCAAGGAACTCCTTCAAAGAAAGTTCGATCCCAAGGTAGAACAGCAGAACGAACAGCCCGAGCTCGGCAAAGCCTGTTACAAGTGGGTTGCTTGGATGCAGAAAATTCAGCCAGAATGGCCCGAGCAAAAAGCCCGCGATGATAAAGCCGATTACCTCGTTCTGCCCGAGCTTCTTTATGAAAACGCTGAAGCCAAGCGCAATCAGTATTATTACCCCGATCGTGGTGAGCGGGAGAACCTCTACAACCATACTGGTATGATAAGTTTTTTGAGAAATAAAAACCTGCGCCCTGCGGCGTGTGTGCCCTATAAAAAACATTTTTCCCGCTTATTATCTCATGCAGCCGGAAACAGCAGTGTCTTTTTTCGACGAAAAAACCAGGAAATTCTACAAGCTATTCAACACTCAAGACCTCCCCTGCCTTGAAATAAGCGGCGTGCGGATGCACTGTATCGACCTTGGCGTGAAAGCAAGCACGCAGGCGATGGTGGAACAGCTGGCGCCGCTGATGGGCACAGTGCTTGACACCTGTGCGGGATTGGGCTATACCGCGGCTGCAATAGCGCTCGCGAGGCAGGTGGAGAAGGTTTTCACTTTTGAGGTCGACCCGAATGTGCTGGAAATCGCCAGGCAAAACCCTTTCTCCCGCGACCTTTTTGGAAACAAAAAAATAACCCTGCAAAACAAGGATGTTTTCGAAGCGATAAAGGAATTTCCCGACAATTTTTTCGACAGAATACTGCACGACCCGCCGCGGTTCTCCCTTGCGGGAGAATTATACGGCGCGCAATTCTACGCGCAGCTTTTCAGGGTGCTCAAAAAAGGCGGAATACTTTTCCACTACACCGGCGCGCCGGGAGAAAAAAAAGGCAGGGACATGCAAGCGGGAGTGATAAAGCGCCTGCAGCAAGCGGGCTTCACTCAAATAAAAAGAGTGCCTGAGGCGCAGGGCATACGCGCAGCCAAAAAATAACGCCGCCACTTTGCAGTCCATTCATCACGCTTTTGTGAAACAAAAGTTTCATGAGGCCCCGCAAAAGCCATGCTTTTGCAACGAAGAAAGAAAAACGCAATTTTCTTTAAACTTCCCCAGGCATATTTATTTTATGCAGCGCTTTTTTGAAGTGGATGCTTTGCGCGGAATTGCGGTTATTGCGATGGTCTGCTTCCACACGCTGTTTGACCTTAATTTTTTTGCGGGTTATGATTTCAACCTGCAGGACGGCGCGCTTTTTGCGTTGGGGCGCTTCGCCGCAATCGCTTTCGTTTTTCTTGCCGGCGTTTCGCTTACGCTGAGCTACAACCGGGCGCGGAAGCTATTGAATGGCTGGCGGGTGTTCCAAAAATTCTTTGTTCGCGGAGTAAAAATTTTAATTTTAGGTTTGCTGATTACTGCAGTTACCTTCTTTTTGTTTCCGCAGGAGTTCATTGTTTTTGGCGTGCTGCACTTAATCGGCGTGTCGGTAATATTCGCTTTTCCTTTTATCCCGAGAAAGCGGCTTGCATTGTTTTCCGGCGTGCTGTTAATTTTTGCAGGGCTTATTTTGCAGGGGCTTTATTTCGATTTCAATTATCTTCTATGGCTCGGGTTCAAGCCAGCTGCATTCTACACCTTTGACTACTTCCCGCTGCTGCCATGGTTCGGCGTTGTGCTCTTGGGCATTTTTGCGGGCAACCTGTTTTACCCTCACGGGAAAAGGGGCTTCAGCCTGCCCGACCTTTCATCCGCGCAGCCGTTCAGTTTTCTGGCTGCTTTGGGAAGGAAAAGCCTGCTGATTTACTTTTTGCACCAGCCTGTTCTCGTAGCGGCAGTACTGCTTTTCGCCGCGTGATGGCTGTGAAGATATTTTTGCAAAGCCGCTGCGCCATCCTGCTGTTTACGGCTTGAAGCCGAAAAAAAGAAATTTGTGCAATGCGGTTGCAGGGCTGCGCTTCCGCAGCCTGAAGCAAAAAAGAAGTAGCGTGAACGCAAAAGGCAATGATAGGGCCCCGCCTTTTTCGGCGGGGCTGCCTGTGAATAAAAATCCGTTTTTTTCAAAGGAGCGTTTACTTGCTCGCGAGCTTTTTGCCCTTGATGTAAACCCAGAGCTTCTTGGTCATTTCGCTCGGTGCGATTGCGCCGCTGCCGAAAACCTTTTCCATGCTGTCTTCGCATCCCTTGAAGCTGATTTTGTATCCGCCGAATGCTGGTTTTGCCATTTTTACAACCTCCCAAAAATTTTTTTGACTGAAAAGTAAGGAAACGCAAACAATTTAAAAACGGTTGCTTGCGGTTTCAAGGCGCGTTTTCCCTTTGGAAAATAGTTTTTTTCAAGGTTATTTTTGCGCCACTGCGTTTTCAACAAAGTTTTTGATGGTTTTTTTTGCCCCTGCTAATGTTGCGTACGCGCGGCATTCAAAAATTGTTT
>JAPLVT010000118.1 GCA_026396975.1 Candidatus Iainarchaeum sp. | reverse complement strand
ATCTTAAGAAAACAAAAAGCGATCCTGAAATTAAGTTCGCGGGGATGTAGTCTAGCCTGGTCTAGGATTCTACCTTGGGGAGGCCTTTCTTTTAAAAAAAGAAAGCCCTGGGAAAGAAAACAGGAAGCTTCCAAACTGGTAGCGACGGGGGTTCAAATCCGGGCAGCCCCATGAATTTTATTTGTAAAAGGGGGAATCTTAAGAAAACAAAAAGCGATCCTGAAATTAAGTTCGCGGGGATGTAGTCTAGCCTGGTCTAGGATTTTGCCTTGGGGCGACCTTTCCTTAACATGGAAGTTCGTGGAAATAAAGCAGAAAGGTTCCAGCATGGCAACGACGGGGGTTCAAATCCTCCCATCCCCATTCACGTTCAAGGTGACAGCATGAACCCGGAAAAAATAAAGCGCATTGTCTTAAAGCTCGGCACAAACAGCGTGATAAAGGACAACAGGTTCAACAGCAGCCTTGTGAACGCAATGGCCGCCGAGATTTCGGAAATGGTCAGGGGCGGCAGGCAGTTCATTATTGTTTCGAGCGGCGCGATCGGGCTTGGCTTGGAGAAAACTCGCCTGCACAACCAGCCGAGGCCCGTCGAGATGCAGCAGGCGCTCGCGGCGATCGGCCAGAGCCAGCTGATGAACAATTATGAGAAAGCGTTCGGGAAATACAACCAGATGATCGCGCAGGTTCTGCTTTCGCAGGAGAATTTTGAGAGAAAAGAGAGCCTGTGCAACCTGAAGAACGCGCTTGAGAAGCTTCTTTCCCTGAATGTAGTGCCCATAATCAACGAGAACGACGCTGTAGCTGTCGAGGAGCTTGCTTTCAAGAAGCATTTCAGCGACAACGACGGGCTTGCCGTGACAGTCGCCTCGCATTTGAATGCCGACCTCCTCGTTATGGTCTCGAGCGTTGGCGGGCTTTTTACCGCGAACCCCGAGCAAAGCGCAGGCGCAAAATTGATTGAAAAAGTCAGCGACATCGGCGAGGTCAGTGCGGCTATAAGCGGTAAGAGCAGCGCGGGCAGGGGCGGTTTTGCCACAAAGATGCGCGCCGCGGAGATTGCTTTAAATAATAGAATTCCATTAATTGTTACAAAAGGCAAAAATGGTTTCTTGGGCAAAATAATGAAGGGCGAAATCGAGGGAACGCTTTTCGAAAAGTGATTTTAATGCAGGAGAAGGAAAAGGAAAAGCAGCTGGGAATTACCGTAAAGAAGGACGGCGATTTCAGCGAGTGGTACAACCAGGTTGTGCTCAGGGCGGAGCTCGCGGATTACGCGCCCGTGAGGGGCTTTATGGTTGTCAGGCCCACCGCCTACGCGATTTGGGAGAAAATACAGTCATACTTCAACAGCGTTATTGCGAGGCATGGGGTAAGGAACGCTTATTTTCCCTTGCTGATTCCAAAGAGCTTTTTCGAAAAGGAGGCCGAGCACGCCGCGGGATTCGAGCCCGAGCTTGCGTGGATTGAGAGCAGGGGCGAGGATGCCGAGGAAAGGGTTGCGATAAGGCCGACCAGCGAAACAATAATGTACGACAGCTATGCAAAATGGATCAGGTCCTGGAGGGATCTGCCTTTCAGGATAAACCAGTGGTGCAATGTGCTGAGGTGGGAGGTAAAGCAGTGCAAGCTTTTCCTGCGCACGCGCGAGTTCTTGTGGCAGGAGGGGCACTGCGTTTACGCCACGGAAAAAGAATGTGAGAAAGAGGCATTGCTGTTTTTGGAAGAATACAAAAAATTGTGCGAGACGCTTATTGCTATTCCCGTTATCGCGGGCGAGAAAACAGAGAGTGAGCGCTTTGCCGGCGCGAAAAGGAGTTTCACGATAGAGGCGCTCATGCCTGACGGCAGGGCGCTGCAGATGGGAACATCGCACAATCTCGGGCAGGGCTTTGCAAAGGTTTTCGGCATCGGTTTTTTGGATGAGAGCGGGAAAAGCGCTGTGCCTTGGCAGAACAGCTGGGGCTTCAGCACGCGCCTGATAGGCGCGATAGTGATGGTCCACGGCGACGACAAGGGGCTGGTAATGCCTCCGGCGGTTGCCACGCACAAGGCTGTTGTTGTGCCGATAATTTTTGACAAGACAAAGGAAAAGGTCCTTAAGAAAGCAAAAGAAATCGCAAAATCACTTGAAAAATTCGGGGTGATTCTTGACGACAGGGATTCTTACAGCGCGGGCTGGAAATTCAACGAGTGGGAACTGAAGGGGATGCCTTTAAGGGTTGAGGTAGGCCCAAAGGACATTGAGAAAAGCCAGGCTGTCGTGGTGAGAAGGGACAATGGGAAGAAAGAGATTGTCAAGGAAAAGGAATTGCCCAAAAAAATCGAGTCAATGCTTGAAGAGATGCAGCGCGAAATGTTCGGCAAGGCAAAAAAGTTCCTTGAAAGCAACACAGTCGAGGCGAACACCTGGGGCGAGTTCACTAAGGCGCTTGAGGCGAAGAAAATGGTGCTCGCAAATTTCTGCAACAACCCCGCTTGCGAGAAGGGGATAAAGGAAGAGACAACAGCCACAAGCAGGTGCGTTCCCTTCGGGCAGAAGAAAAGCATGGGAAAATGCGTGCGCTGCGGCAAAGAAACTGAAACAAAAGTCCTGTTCGCAAAAGGGTATTAGCCCGCGATTTTTTCCAAGCAGGAAAATTTTTCAAAGCGCGATTAGTATTATCCCTATGACTATTGCGATTGCGCCTGCTATTGTTTTTACGCTGATTTCTTCCCCCAAGAAAACAAATGCGAGCGCCACTGCAAACAGCACGCTTGTCCTGTCAATCGGCGCGACTTTGCTCACATCGCCTACCTTCAGCGCGTAGAAATACGCGAGCCATGAAAGCGCGCCGAAAACTCCTGTAAGAATTATGAACAGCCAGTTTTTCGCGTCAATCCCCTGCAGGCTTGTCTTGTTCAGGGCGAAGGCAAAGCCCACTGTGAATATTGCCATTATCACTGCCCGCGCTGCTGTTGCTGTAGTGCTGTCAATGCCCTGCAACCCTAGTTTTCCGAAAAAAGCCACAAGGGCCGCGAAGATTGCGGACAAAAGAGCGTAAAAAAACCAGTCCACGCTATCGCCTCCAAATCCCAACGTTTTTATCGGAAGCGCTTTCAATAAAGAATTTTGCCTCGTTGCCCTCGTTCTTTATCTCCCACGCTAGGTCGTTCGCAAGCGCGCTGTGCGAAACGAAAAGGAACTTAAGCTTTTTTTCACCGTTGCCGTTGCCCATTCCAACCACCTTTTCTCCTTCAGGTTACGTACGAGGGGCTCCCTTCCCCCAAGTGCAGGTCCAGTTCCATTTCCTCTACAACTGCGCCGTCTATCTCGCGCTGGTACAATCCCACGAACTGGAAACCTTTTTGCTGGTAAATCTTTTTTGCCTCGTTGTTCGACTGCTTTACCAGCAGCAGCACGCGCTCGATCCCTTTCAGCTCAAGCTGTTTCAGCATTTCTTCCAGCAGCCCTGTCGCCACACCCTCTTTCCTGTGCTCGGGCTTTACAGTCAGGCTGTTAATGCGCGCGATTCCCTCCTCAAGGAACTCGGCCTCTATAAACCCGAGCAGCGCGTTTTTTTCAACAGCCTTCAATGCCATGATCCTTCCGCTCGTGATCCGTTCCCTTATTTTCTCCAGGCCAACCTGGAAGTATGGGAACTCCTTCTTTATCAACGCCAGTATTTCCGGAATGTCTTTTTCCTCAACCCGCGTTATCTGCATACATTCGCCTCACGCCTTCTGCAGGAACCTGTCTATCTCGGCGCCGCTTACAGAGCAGCCGCTGTACTTTGCGGCGTAAAGCGCATCCCCTGCAGCCTCTCCAAATTATCCTTCCTGGCCCCGATTTTTGCGTTGTGCTTCCCTTCCAGAAGCTCCTTCAGCCTTAAAGGCGTTTCCAGCAGCATCCGTGTTGTCCGTTCGTCGATGACAAGCACCTGGGCATTAAGCTGCCTGACCAGTGCCAGCGCGTCGGCTTCGCCCCTGTGCATCAGCGAAACAGGCCCGCCTTTTGCGAAAAAACAATTGTTCGCGGTTTTAACGATGTCCATCGCGGCATCAGTGTCAACCTGCTCTATCCTAAGCCATTTCTCGTCGACTGCTTTCTTGAGCCGCACTGCGTTCAGCTCGAAGCGCCTTATATGCAGCGGCGTGCTGACTGTTTCCCTGTAGACGCTCTCCGCGATGACGAATTCCGCCCCAAGCGCCTCCCGCAACTGGCGCAATATCTTCACAAGGCAGGTCTGGCTCATTGAAATAAGCGCGCTGCTGTCAAAAACAAACATCATTCTACGCGCCCCCGAGCTTTTGCTTCAATTTTGCCAGCCTTTCGCCTATTCCTTCCGCGCTCAGCTGCTCGTCATGCATTCTTGTCGCGCCGATGTAATTCAAAAGGTCTTTCTTGTTGGCGCCAGTTAGTTCGGCCGCCTGGCTCAAGCCAAGCCCGAGCGCATAGGCGCTGCTCGCGTATTTTACCCTTGCTTTCTCATACAATCCCTGCGTGAAATAGCCCAGCTGCCTGTCCGTTGACTCGATTGAGGAGATTATGCCGTGCATGCTTTCTTCGAAGCGCTTTTGGTCTTCCCCTTCCATGGCGTCGGCTGCGCTGCGCAAATCCGCGAGAATTTCACTGCCAAGCTTTTTCCATTTTGCGTCCCGCACTATGTGCTGCTTGCCCAGCAGCTTGTGCAGGCAGTACGCGACCATTGCGAACTCCGCCATCCGCTTGTCATTTGCGAGCGCCGCGTTCTCTATCGCCCTGTTCGCTGCTTCCTTGAGCGCAAAACTGTTCTGCTGCAAAAAGAAGCCTGCGCTGTCGTTCAACAATTTGGCTAGAATCCCGCTTTCTCCCATTCTTTCTCGCATATTAAAAAGAGAAACCAAATATTTAATTCTTTGCAAACGCCGCCGCAGGCTTTTGCGTTTGGCGCTCCCCCGAACGCAGGCTTTAGGCGATAGCGGCGGCGTGATTTCAATTCTCCCCAAGCGTATTTTTTCTTTCTTTTGGGCAACTTACACTTTTCTTTCTTTATTAAAGAAAGAAAAGGGCAGGGCGGCGTGGTTTCAATCCACCCTGAGCGTGATTTTTAACGCGGCGCGGCAAGATAATTATTTTTTAGTTTTCCTTGCAAGCCTCAGCGCCAGCAGGCCGATTGCCCTCACGTCGCCGGGAATTCCTTCCTAATGGGCAGAGCCAGCTGCAGCACGGCGCGCCCTTTAATGGGAAGGTCGTGCCTGTTCAAGATGCGGATCTTGATGCCCAGCTCTTCCATCAGCTCGCGCTGCAGTGCGTCATCGGGAGTCTCGTTTTTCTCCATGTGCCCGCCGGGCGGCAGCCATTTGCCGAGCTTTTTGTGCTTTATCAGCAACCAGAACGGCTGGCTTAACAGCCCGACAACAAACCCCCACTTGTTTTTGCGCGCAACAAGCAGCATAGCCCAGGGGCTAAGAATTGTGATTCCGACCTGCGCAATTGTTTCAATAAAAGCCATTTTTTATTCCTCCACTGGCATTGCGGGCTGCTGTGACATTTGCTGCATCCGAGTTAAAACATCAGAAAAGCCATGGCTTTTGAATGCCTCAGCCATTTCTTCCCTGCTTATGCCTGCCTGCATTGTCATTTCCTTCATTTGCTGCAGTTGCCTCATTACTGTCTCTGCGAGCTGGCCGCGCTTGACGCCCTGGCGCTCGAGAAGCTGAAAATGCTCCAGAAGCTTTTCTTTCGGTATTCCGAGCGCATGGGCGTTCGCGCCTATTGCGCGCATTTCATGCCTGAATCGCACCCTCGCGCGCATTGCCTTGAGCATCTGCGCCCTTTCCCTTGGCCGCATGCGAGCCCAAAAGCGCCTTGCGCCAATCCTTTCAAGCAACCCCAGCGCCATACTTTTGAATCCCTTAAATAAAATAAGCTGGGGCGGCTATTAATTCTTTTCCCTGCGGGGGTTTGCCGCTTTTTGCAGCCCCTTGCGCGCCTCGTTGAAAAAAGCCATTATGCCGCCCGCTTCTTTCTCCGAAAGCAGAGCCCTTGAAGAAAGCGCCCTGAAAGCGCTTGTGACTGCTTCCTTGTTGTCAATCCCCAGCAGCAGGGCGAGCGTTTCGTTGAATTTGCGCA